>JAYZAC010000186.1:0-34712 GCA_036339875.1 bacterium
GTCAATAAAATCAGGAAAAGAAAGAGTCTTACCCCCTAGACTAACTTGATTATCTTTAAATTCAATATCCTTAGCTTCAACTCCGAAATATTGGATTGCGAATTGAACTAATCTCTGTCGAATTTGTCGAGCAGCAGCCTGAGCTGCTTTTCCATTTAGATCTGTACCTGAGGATGCTGCTGTGGCTGATGTATTAGGAACTTTACTAGTCGTTGTTGCTGTTATCTTAACGCGCTCTACATCCACTTGAAACTCTTGGGCAACAATCTGAGCTACCTTTGTGAAAAGCCCTTGACCCATTTCAGTGCCACCGTGATTTAAGTGGATACTTCCATCTTTATACACATGCACGAGAGCTCCAGCTTGATTCAAAAAACTGGTAGTGAATGAAATCCCGAACTTAACTGGCGAGATTGCCAAACCTTTCTTGAAAAATTTATTCTTGGAGTTAAATGCATCTACAGCCCTTCGACGCTCCTTATAATCAGATGTTCTCTCCAATTGATCCAGAATTTCAGGAGCAATATTATCTTCTACTTTTTGATGATAAGGGGTGATATTATCAGTCTCTTTTCCGTATAAATTCCTACGTCTCACCTTTAGAGCATCTATTTGGAGATGCCGAGCAATCTCATCTATAATCTGCTCGATAACTATCATTCCCTGAGGACCTCCAAATCCACGAAATGCCGTATTTGAAACAGTATGAGTTTTACAGGGAATACCATGTAACTCTGCATTTTTAAGGTTATAACAATTATCAGCATGAAAAAGAGCTCTATCAAGTATGGAAGTTGAGAGATCGGCAACATTACCACACTGACTGGCTAACTGCATTTTCACACCGTTTATTACACCTTCACTGTCAAAGCCCACTTCATAATCAATCTCAAAATTATGACGCTTACCAGTCATTATCATGTCATCATCTCTGCAAACTCGAATTTTTACTGGCCTACCCAGCTCATGAGCCGCAAGTCCTGCACAACAAGCCATGATTGCAGGTTGGGTCTCTTTTCCACCAAAACCACCACCCATTCTACGAACCTCAACGGTCACTTTATGAAGATCAAAATTCATGAATTCAGCGACTAAAGCCTGCACCTCGCTAGGGTGTTGAGTCGAGCTGAATACTATTAAATCATTATCTTCTTGGGGAATAGCCATAGCAATCTGCCCTTCCAGATAGAAATGGTCCTGCCCTCCAATCGTAAAGCTCCCTTTCAAATTATGCTGAGAGTTGGATATAGCTGTTTTGGCATCGCCCAGAACTAAGGTATGATCTGGAGCAACAAACGACTCTTTTTTCAAAGCTTCCTTTATAGTAAGAATAGGCTCTAATTGCTCGTACTCTATCCGGACCATAGATGCGGCCTTACTAGCAAGCTTAAAACTATCCGCAACAATTACTGCCAAAGGCATACCTACATACTCTACTATCTCCTCTGCTAAAACTGGTTCATTAGAAAAAATGGGTGCTGCATCATTGTGTCCGATTATATCTTTAGCCGTATAGATTGCTTTTACACCTTCTAAAGCTAGAGCCTCTTCGGCGTTAATCGACACTATCTTCGCATGAGCCTGTGTACTCATGACTATCTGACCGTGCAGCAAGCCAGCTGGATTAGGAATATCGTCAAGGTAAATAGCCTCACCACTGACATGCTTGTGAGCACTGTCATGAACGATTGCTGAACCTACCCCTCCGCGTAATTCAGTTGTCATAATCAAGAACTCCTCCAGAACCAATTTCTCCCGTGCTCTCCAAATAAAACCTTAACAATAAATTTTGTGAAGCTACTGATCTATAATCAGCGGAACCCCTAAAATCAGTCATAGGTGTATAGTCTTTAGCTAACTCGAGCATTGCAGATTCTACTGTATCCTTTTGCCATTTCTTAAGTCTGAGAAAATTCTCAGCACCATATGCTCTTCTTGGAGTGGCTGCCATACCCCCATAGCATATACGTATGTCTGTTACTTGCTCCCCATTTAGACGTAAGCAATATGCAGCACAAACACTCGAGATATCTTGATCGAATCTCTTACTGAGTTTATAAGTTCTAAAATATAAATTCTCATTTAAGCGAGGGATTACAATCGTTTTAAGGATTTCATCAGACTGCAAAGCCGTTTTGCGATAATCTAGAAAAAATTTATCCAGAGGCATTTCACGATCTCCGGACTGTGAACTGATCACAACTTTTGCTCCCAAAGCCACTAAGGATGGTGGAGAATCGCCAATTGGACTTGCATTCACAAGGTTACCACCAATCGTACCTGAATTACGTATCTGACGCGAACCAAGACGTAGGAGCATCTCACAAAAAGATGGGTAATAGGCGGTTAACTTTTCTAGAACTTCGGAGTAAGTAACCGCTGCACCAATACTTACTGAATCTGAATCAATTGTAATACTTGATAGTTCAGGAACCTCAGTCACTTGAATTATAGTCTCCAAATGCATCTTGCGCTTCGTTACGTATAGACCAAGATCAGTACCCCCAGCGAGGAGAAAACTATTGGGGTATTCAGCTTTCAATCTCAATAAAGTACTTAAATTCCTAGGGATGAAATAGTTTCCATTTGTCTGCACTACCTCTACGTCTACCCCATCTCGTAGTCGCTCTAATCGACTCTTTATGCCAAGCATTGCTTGATCCCAATAGTGCGATGGTCGCGTATCAACGGCTGCTCGAGCAGCGTCCAAGATCGGTCTATAACCGGTACAACGACAAAGATTTCCTATTAGTGCGTCATTAATTGACTCGAAGCTTGGGTTTTCTTCGGAATAATATAGAGCGAATAGGCTCATGATAAAGCCAGGGGTACAAAAACCGCACTGAGATCCATGTAAATCTACCATGGCTTGTTGAACTGGATGGAGAACTCCATCTGAACTTTTGAGATCTTCTACCGTGAGAACTTGTTTGCCGTCTAGGGAAGCAATGAAAACAATACAAGAATTTACAGCTTTACAGCTCAATTGACCATCATTACACTCCACAAGAACAACGGTACAAGCACCGCAATCACCCTCGGCGCAACCCTCTTTTGTTCCACAACGCCGTTGTTCCTCGCGAAGAAAGTCCAATAAAGTCATATTGGAATCTAGACTAGAGAGTTCAATTAATCGATCAGACAGAAAAAATCGCACGGATTGACGCATGCTGCCCCCAGTAAAAAGTGCTGAAATCGGCTTGACAGTGTAACTTCTTAAAGCTATGTGAAATCAAAAGAATAACAATCACGGAGGACTATATTTTAGCATACTGAGACTTAACTCGCTCAATCCAGACTTTAATAAATAAAGTCCTAATAAATTAGATATTCAGTAAGTCACATTTTGTCCGACAGTATTATCTATGGAAACAAAACTCTTGACCGTCTTTTCCAAATAACTAAAACATTCTGAAGGTGTTCACTAACAAGGGTAACTTCATAGCCTCTTAACTCAAGTGATAATCTGTAAGATACCTGCATATTCTATACAAAAATGATGTTTAATAACCTGTAAAATCTAAATATTAGAATAACAATTTCTGAAGACCTCGATAAACTGTAGATCGTCTTTTTTAATTTGGGTTCATAACGGACTTGCGCGAGTAATTAAGTTTTTACAGGATTCAGACTACGATAATTAAACAATGAAGGTTCCAGATACTCACTGTTAGTAGGTCAAGAAGACCTTGTTACGAATAATTCTTCGATGCTATACTCCCTCGAGATTCGCTTTGCGCTAATGGGAACGCGATGGGAGCAGTCAGAGGCGCATATCTTGTAATTCTCAAGAAAGAGATTGGGAGCTTGAATACATGAGAGCTTTTTGGGCAGTGATAGCCTTATCTATATTCATTTTTTCTTCTTCAGCGTCAGTTAATAAAGGAACTATAAAATTCATCGAAGGAAAAGCTGATGTTCTGAGAGGTATTCAGCGAATCAATGCAAAACTTGGTCAGGTACTGAATGCCGGAGACATAATTAACGTTAGAGAGAACTCACAAGTTTCAATAGAACTTCAAGATACAGGACTTCTTAAAATCTCAGCACGTACCAAGTTTCAAATCCCTAAAACTGAAAAAACTTCAACTAAAACATCAAAAATTACTCTATTTTTTGGTGGATTGTGGGTTAAGGCTAAGAAACTCGCGAAAGGAGAATCCTTCGAAATCAAAACCCCAACTGCAACTGCTGGAGTACGGGGAACTGAATTTGGGACCGATTTTGAACCCGCAGATGACACGTCCTATCAAGCGCTAGACTCTATGAGTGGGGACTTTGATTCTAATGCTTTCGAATCTGCAGAAGGCGAAACTGGAGTAGATGTTAGTGAGGGAGAGGTAGAAGCAATGGATGATTCGGGTAATACTTTTGCGGTAACGCCAGGGTTTTCATTTTCTGCTGCTCCAGATGGAGCAAGGGTAGAGTACAACCCAGTTAAAGTTCAACAAAGGCAAAATAAAGCAGACTCTACTCCTGATGATAATAGTGCAGCGGCAAAGGCAAAAGCACAACAAGCAGAAAAAGCCGCACAAGCAAAGCTTGATGCAGCAAAAAAGCGAGCAGCGAACCAAGCGGCTCGAAGGGCCGCAGAAGCAAAACGTAAAGCCCGACAGCAAAAACAAAGAGATGAAGCTAAGAAAAGAGCTGCTGAAGCTAAGAAAAAAGCTGCTGCTGAAGCAAAAAAGAAAGAGGCCGAACGAAAGAAAAAAGAGGCTGAAGCGAAAAAGAAAGCTGAAGCAAAAAAGAAAGCTGAAGCTGCTGCCAAAGCAAAAGCCGCTGCTGAGGCTAAAGCAAAAGCCGCCGCTGAAGCTAAAGCAAAAGCTGCCGCTGAAGCTAAAGCAAAAGCTGAGGCTGAAGCTAAGTCAAAAGCTGAGGCTGAAGCTAAGTCAAAAGCTGAGGCTGAAGCTAAAGCAAAAGCTGAGGCTGAAGCTAAGTCAAAAGCTGAGGCTGAAGCTAAGTCAAAAGCTGAGGCTGAAGCTAAGTCAAAAGCTGAGGCCGCAGCAAAAGAAGCAGCTGAATCTGCCGCGAAAGAAGCTGCTGAGGCCGCAGCAAAAGAAGCCGCTGAGGCCGCAGCAAAAGAAGCTGCTGAGGCCGCAGCAAAGGAAGCTGCTGAAACCTCTACAAAGGAAGAGACAGAAACGAAAAGCGAGGATAAATCTATCTCAAACTCAGAACAAGAAGAAGATTCTGGTACAACTGAAGATCAAGCTTCAGAGCAAGAAGAAACATCCGAAGAAGTTGAAAATATTGATGATGATGAGATAAGAAGAAAGATAACGGAGGATAATACCGCGGTTAAAGTAGATGAGCTCGGTGATGCCCTTGCAATAATTGAAGCAAATAAGATCAAGATAAATGAGTTACAGCTTCAAGTACAAGCCGTAAGTACGAATACTGATCTGCCTGAATCGGATAGAGAGATTTTAATTTCTGAATTACGATCTCTCATCGATGCTTTGGTTGAAGCAAACCGGAGTGCCACTGCTATAACCCAAGCATTAGCTTCTGATGGAGACCTTGCAGCTCTGGTCACTAATTCTCAAGCAGAATTGCAAAGTGCGCAGGATGCCGCTGCCCAGGGTGAAGCTGCAAACGTACAAGCGGCCACACTGGACATAACCTCTCAACTAGAGGATATTAATGCAGAAATTAGAACTTTAAACGCCTTACTTTCGCTAACTAATGAACAACAAACAAGATTAAATTTTCTAGCACAAAGTAAGCAAGCACTAACGGCGGAACTAGAAGAAAACCTAATTATATTAGACAATCTTGATGTACAGAATCAGGACATTCTAGATGCCTTAAATCAAATTGAAATAGCCGCCAAATCCGCAACAATAGAACAAAGTTATCAAGTTCTAGAGCAAACCATCAATAGTCAGAAGGAAAGATTAGAAGAAATAAGTACGCTACTGTTTGCCCTAGTCGAAAATGATGAATTATCTCCAAATCAAAAAGTGACTGCTGCAAACCAACTGAAACAAGAAGCTACATCAATTCACCAATCCATAGAAAACCAAAAAGAACAATTCTTAGAATTGGATAATGATGGCGATATAACTGTCGAAACTACTGAATCTAATGGCCAAACTGTAACCATTAACTTAGTCGATAAGTTAATTGAACAAGACCTAAATCTCACCAATGAACTCGTAAATTCTTTGAATGAAACCATCACAAATTTTCAAACTGAACTATTTACATCTCCTAGCGCTGTGCAACAATTTAGGATACAAGAACTATCTGCGATGTTTTTACAGATACGTGGAGGATTGGGAAATATCGAAAATAAAATTCGAACAATTCAAGCCGAAGAAAACCTTTCTGCTCAACAAAAAAGTACTAGAATATCAGCTCTCAAAAATGAAGCATCAAACCTCACCGATAATGCCAAATCAAACCTCCAAGAATTATCCTCACTAGGAGCTACTGAACAAATATTAGAAAATGCATTTGATGAAATAAATCAGATTCAATCTATCAAAGCAGTGATCGATAATCTGGGACTTGTAGAGGTTGAGATAGATTTTTCTAACATCTTTGGAAACCATAACTCTCTAAAAAGAATTAAGAACATAGTCTTACCTGTTAGGTATCGTAATAAAAATTACAGTATAAAGATTGATGAAGCAGATTTGGCAAACCATAAAAAAGTTCGCGAGATAATCGAACGAGAACTGCAGCTTAATATGTTGATGGAGAAAGATCAGTTAGATGAACATTATCGGTTACAAGAGCTTAAAAGATTAAACAAAGAGAAAAATCGCTCGCTTAAAGAAAATGATTACAATCCTGCCACTGGCACTAAGGATGGCAGAGGCTTTATTCTCCCACTAACTATCAGATAAATATAAACTCTCATCAACAAAGCCTGAGCTTAATTTAGAATCAAAATCAGTATTAGACTCAGTAGCTTTCAGAACTTCTTTTATCACCTTCTGAAGTCGTTGCTGATCTATTGGGTTTTGAGGGTAATTTTTAGCCAACTGTGTAATCAAATGATTGAGCTTGCCACCTAACTGATGGGCTGATTTTTGCGAAAAATTATTAAGTTTATCAATAATCTCATTCTTTAATTGCGACGACATTTGAGATTCTTTATCAATATCGCGAAAAATATCATTAATAAAACCACTAAATTTCCTATTATGCTGCTCGATCAAAAACTTCTTATAATCATTCATAGATTGCATTAATGGCGCTAACTTATACAGCGATAGCCAAAATTCTAAATCTAAAACCTCTTGCTTAATGATTTGATGAGCAAGTTGGGCTTGTAGTTCCCTTTCC
Source organism: bacterium (assembly GCA_036339875.1). Classification (GTDB taxonomy): domain Bacteria; phylum Muiribacteriota; class UBA6191; order UBA6191; family UBA6191; genus JAYZAC01. The sequence goes on from JAYZAC010000186.1 coordinate 7,297, forward strand.
TGTTTATTTTTATCTACTACATCCTTCAAGTCTTCAATACCGTAGTGAAAAACATTATCTATCTTATTACAATCTGGATCCAGAACTCTGGGTAAACTGATATCTATCAAGAATAGAGGTTTATATCGTCTTCGCGGCATCAAACTATCTAGGTAGTCTCGTGTGAGAATATACCCATCGAAATTCATGGCTCCGAAAATCATATCAACTTCAAGAATCAGACTCTCTAACATTTCAAGATTCGCGCATGTCATTCTTTCATCGTACCTTTGAATTAACTTATTAGCTCTATCAAAGGTTCGATTAAGGACTGTAACTTTGCTCACTTTGGTAGTTGTAAGATGGTCAAGAGTTAGACGCCCCATTTCACCAGCACCGAGAAGTATTAACTCAGCACTCTCAAGGCTTCTGAAGACCTTCCGACCCAGTTCTACAGCCGCTTGCGATATCGAGACTGCTCCTTTAGATATTCCAGTTTCAGTCCTAACTCTCTTACCTGTTTTGACTGTTTGTTCAAAAAGTCGATTGAGAACTTTGGATGTATATCCAATTTCCTTAGCTTTTAGATATGAATCACGTACTTGTCCTAAAATTTGTGACTCTCCGAGAATTACCGAATCCAAGCTACTTACAACCTCCATAAGATGCTGGATACATTCGTTACCATGCAAACAATAAAAATGACTACTAAAGTCTGAGCTAGACACTTTGAAGAAAGATTTAAACATGTCTATAATAATTTCTGACCGATCCGCAGCGAAGTACAATTCCACTCTGTTACAAGTTTGCATTGGTACCATTTCAAAGTAAAATCCCTTTATACTCATATGGTCATAGAAACCTGCCGACTTATCTTCACTTAGAAAGTACGTTTCTAAGGTTTTCATTGAAGCCGTCTTATGATTAGCACCTATAACAAAAACTACCATTTCTACTGAGCCCTAAAACTTGTGAATTCCTATCATTGAAAAAATTGCAAAAATTTGAAGTAGGTAACAAGCTATTGCTATGTAGGCGAGTTTTTTGCCTAGTGCACCTAGAGAAAATCTAATATGAAAGTAAATTAAATAAACGAACCAAGCTATGAAAATCATCCACTCTCTAGGACCAACATTCAAGAAGGTTTGACCTATTCGGTGATGGTATACGGCACCACTTAAAATAGACAGAGTCAAACAGAGAAATCCTAGAAGTGTGCTTTGATGCCCCATTTCCTCTAAGATATTAATGGATGGCAATCTTTCAAACCAAAAGTCCCACATTTTCTTTTTCAATCGAGACTCCATCATGAGATAAAGTATTGAATTGACGAAAGATAAATTAAAAAATGAGATTGCAAGCACAGACAACACTGAGTGTATGTTACGAACCCAATGTAAACTCCCAAGATTGAATCCTGTTCCAAGATTGCCCCCATCTACAATAACCTGTCTCATATGTAGCCCAACACTCAACTGATGCATCACAGCCACAATAAAAAGTATAAAGCCTGGCAAGACGTAAAACACGCCTAGGTGCTTTAACTTGAACTTTTGTTGGATTAGTAAATAACCAACAGAAACAAAAATCATCATGAATGAGACCATTACTAGTCGGTTGTATAGTGAGTATTGGTCGCTAGCCGCCAAATGCAAGCCTAAATCCAGTGCATGGCAAAGTACCCCAAGAATAAGCATGGAGTTACCAAGAGAGTCAGTCTTTAAACACTTCGTAAAAAAACTTCGAAAATAACAAACACTGGTCACAAAATAGAAACCAGTTGCCATTAACAGCAAAAAACTATGTCCTTGTTCAGTCAACATATTCAATTATTTTACGTTATGATTCCATTTTAATAGAAGATTTACCACAACCATGCCCAAATCGACTAGTTTTTCGGTACAATATATATATGGAAAAAGAGGCATTTGCACAAAAACTACTAGTGCCTGAGCTAGATAACGGTTCAAAAGAATCTCAGAATTGCGATCATTTCATACAGCAATTAATGCCGCTACTTGAACATATTCGACGAAATTCACCTCGTACTTATCAACAGGCCATTGATCAATTCCGTTTACATTGGGAAAGTAAAATTCACAGTGCAAATTTGCAAGATACACTAGAGTATCTTCTCATTTACTTGAAGCAGAACTTCGGAATGCAATTTTATTTAGAAGAGAGCGAAGACAGCTTTTACCTCGAATCACTCCATTGTCCTCTTGTTCAAGCCTTAAATCTTCGTGGTAATAGTGGAGAAATTGAAAGAAAAACGCTTTGCTACCATTGCTCAAATTATCACTATCTAAAGTTTCTAGATCTACATTCAGCCGCCAGCCATCTGTCTCTACATCCAACTGGCTGCCAGTTCGTAATAGAAAAAACAGGAGAAGATCAAATTAACCCACTTTTCTACTAGAGGTAAATCAACGACTTTACAGGAGATCAACAAGTTGAAAATGTAGTCTATCGACCAACCGCTAAACGCACATATACGGGCAATTTTTCATTTTCTGATAGTTGGGTTGCGAATTTTGTTGCCTCTGAACGAGTAACAAAATTACCAACTAATACCCTAAATTGCTCTACACCCCCAGAAGAGAATGTTTCGACGTCACTAGAAAAAGATTTAGAACGGAGTTGGTTACTCAAATTACGAGCATTCACCATCTTCAGAAAGGACCCAACCTGAATGGTAAATGGCTTCAACCCAACTTCATTCCAAAAATTTTGATCAGAGGAAATTACCCTAGAAGCAGGTGGAGCCACATTAAATTCATTTTGTGATTGCGATTCGGACACAACAACCTGTGGAACTTCTAAACGACTTGCCTTCAATAAATCTTCTCTTTCTTGATTTCCCAATACACTCATCAGAAGACCATTATTTCTAACACCTAGATATTGTTCCAATCGATCCACGTCGGACTTCGGCATCAAATCACCAATAAATACATGAATTGTATCTCCTCTTTGAACTAGTTCAAGACTGATATCTAACTCGCCGTAATCAATTTGTTTAAGGTAAGTGAAGGCTTCAGTCCTTGTGACAAAGGATTTACTTAGCCGAAGCTGATGTAAATTTGGTGTCAGTTCTGAAAGTTCTTCATTAACAGAACCTACCAAAATATTTTCGTCAATTGAACTCTTCACAGGTTGAACATCTGATTGGGTAGTTGAAAAGTTTGAATCCTGCTCTACTTCACTTGGATTAAAGTCAACCTCGTTAGCAATAATACTCTGCTCAACTGGGTCTTCTACCACTGGAATATCTATTATCTGCTCAGCACTTATTACCTCTGCATCCGCTAACTCACTTGTTTCATTGTTAGCAAAGTCTGCAGGTAACTCGGCAGTATCAATCATTGCGGTGGGAGCTTCATCTAACTCAGTTGGCACATTTTCCTCAGAAGTCTCTACCTTTTGGGTGATTTGGATTTCCGGAGTTAAACGTAGAAAACCTTCAAATGTTACGACTGTTAAATAAAAAAGCAAACTGGCAATAATTAACCAAGCAATGAGTGAAATCATGCGATCTTGCTTTGGACTAGATATGGACTGCAACTGTTCCTCCATGTTCTCGGCCTTTCTCTCGAGGTTATCTGAACTCGCGTAGTTTACCAATAGTCACAAATGGTATCAAGATTAAAGGATTTTTGTAAGAAAATATACGCGAAAAGCTGTAATAATTACGCATAACTATTATTTTTTGAATTACTTCTGTAGTTCTGAGACATAGTCATAAGCTTCTCTTGGTGGCATATTCTCTAAGATTAAACCCAGTGACTTCGGTTTTAAACGTTTCAACACTTCAATATTTTCAGACTTATTTTTTGATTCCAAAAGCACTTGAGCCGCTCTTACGGGATCCATCTTAGCATACATAGTCGACAGATTATCCAGTCTTTCCGCTAAATCTTCTTTATTAACATCTGCTTTCAACTTCTCCTCTTTAGCTCTTTTTTGATCGAATAAATCTACTTTTTGCTTGAATGATTTTTCCTGCTCTTCAAGTTTTCTAAAGGATAATTCCAACTTCTCCTTCTCCTCAAGAATCCTTTTAGATTCAATTTTCATCCTTGAGAGAAGTTTTTCTACAAAAATTTTTCGCTCCTCAAGCATTACCGTTTTCTGATCTTTGGGTGCCAGTGAATTAATTTTAGCCCATTTTATGTAGTTTGCTACTGCAGCATTTTTCTTTAATGATTCGGGAAATTTTTCATGGATAACATAGAAACCTGTAAAGTCCAGCATAAACAAAAGTGCAAGACCCATTGCAAAAACTAAAGCCAGTAAAAAAGCAGCTAACATTTTTTCAAAAAAACGACCCATGGTAACTATTCTCCATCAACTTTCACAGAACTACTCTTTCGAGCAAAACGCAATGAATTAATATCATCTAGTTGATTCTGCTCAAAACGAGCTCGTTTTAAGCTAAATTTTTTATATTCAACCTCTTCAAGCTTATCCATAATTCGCCTTTCGTTAAGGGCTTCCATTCTATTCTGCTTAGCTTGCTTCAGATTTGTATTTGCCTCAGCCACACGTAATTCCTGACTTGAGATTTTATAAGCCAAATTTTCTTCATATTTCCTAGAAAACTCAACCATGACAAAATTCAAATCGAGTTGATACTTATTCCTATTTGCTCGTACCTGCGTCTTTTCTTCAAATAAAAGTCTTAATTGCTTTTGCTCATTCTCGAAAATATTAACAAGCGTAACGATTTGACGCTCGATTTCATCAAGTTTTAATTCTTTGAGACGCTGTACCGCTCGTAACTTAAATTTAAAGGCTTTCATAATTGTCTAAACAATTTCTTTCATAGTCTGAATCGTTTCCGTAAAAGGTATATTTTCACTAATATTTTGCTTCAAAAAAACTTCGATCTGATCATATTTAGATATTGCCTCATCAAGCTTTGCATTACTACCCTGCTGATATGCTCCAATATTAATTAAATCTCTAGAGTTTTCGTACAGAGCGATTAACTCCCTCAATTTGGATTGAGCAAGAATATGATCCTCATCAGCTATCTCTGTAATTAAACGACTCGCAGAACTCAGAACTGATATTGCTGGAAAATGTCCTCGATGAGCCATATCACGATCGAGAACAATATGTCCATCTAATAAACCTCGGACAGCATCAGCAACAGGCTCGTCTAAATCTCCTCCTTCAACTAAGACAGTATAGAAAGCGGTAATCGAACCGAATTTGTTAGTTCCCGCTCTTTCAAATAATTTGGGTAGCAAAGCAAAAACCGAGGGAGTGTAACCACGAGTTGTTGCAGGTTCACCGATAGATAGCCCCAATTCTCTCTGAGCTAATGCAAAACGAGTTACTGAATCCATCATTAGCATTACATCTTTACCTTGATCTCTGAAATATTCAGCTACTGATGTCGCTACAAAAGCACCCTTTAGCCTAACTATAGCTGGATCTGATGAAGTCGCTACAATCACAACCGAACGCTTCAAACCCTCGGGCCCCAAACTCCGCTCAACAAATTCTCGTACTTCCCTTCCCCTCTCTCCAATCAAAGCGATAACATTTACTTCAGCGTCTGTATTTCTGGCTACCATACCCATGAGAGTTGACTTACCAACACCGGATCCAGCAAAAACGCCAACTCTTTGACCCTTTCCAACTGTTAAACAACTATCAATAGCTTTAACTCCCAATGACAAAATCTGATCAATTGGTGGACGTTCGATGGGACTTGGAGCTTCATTATCTACGGGATAATATAAGTTAGTCTTTAAACTACCCAATCCATCCATTGGATTCCCTACTGGATCAAGAATCCGACCCAGTAATTCCTCGCCTACTTTCACTCGCAATACGCCACCAGTTGATATCACTCTTGATCCCGGCGCTAAACCAGACATTTCTCCGTAGGGCATTAAAATTACAACTTCATCTGAAAAACCAACCACCTCAGCAAGTATTTCCTCTTGACGTCTTCCAATAATCATACAAATTTCGCCGAGAGAAACTTCGGGTCCAATACTCTCAACTAGTAAGCCGCTCACACGTTTTATCTTTCCAACACCCCTTACTAACTTAACTTCCTCCAACCTCTTTAAAGCAACTTCCCATTGAAAAAAATTCTGCAATTTTTGCTCTATTATCTCTAGTTTTTCCGGCGATAATTGCTTGTCGGTGGATAGATAATTAACTGTATCTTGATCGATATCACTTTCAGTTACCTCTGAGTCTGAACCAGAGGGAGTAGTATCTGGTTGATCCTCCGAAACATTATCTTCAAGACCGGAGTTATCAATATTGATAGGATCTTCATTATTTGTCATTGTTAATCTCCAACCACAATAAAGCCATTTGTGAGTCAATAGTAGCATCAACATTACCTAATTCTGTTTCCAATAAACAGCCACCTACCGACATATTTTTATCTTCCAATAATTCGACTTTTTTTACTGGTGAAAAAAGTCCATCAAATTGATCTTTAACGGCATTAATAGCCTCAAAATCATGACTACTCACAACCACCTTTATGTGATTGGCTCGATGAACCTCCAACAATGCAGTTTGGATGTTATGAAATACCGCATCAGTACGAGAAGCACTCAATTGCCCTATAACCTTTTCGATATAAACTTTTATGAAGTTCTTCATGTGCTGTAAATTTGCCTCATATATTGACTCTTCTTGGGCTCGAATTGTCTCAATTACACTATCCAGACTCTTTAACATACTCTGAAATTTTTCAAGGCCCTCTTTATAACCAGCATCATATCCACTCGTCTGACCTGTCTCGAAGCCTTCTGATTCTCTTTTTTCAGCCTCAACAAGCTTTTGATCAATTTCCTTCTGTTTGGACAGCACTTCCTTTTCCCAAGATTCAGTCTTAGCCTTCCACTCCTCTTCATGTGTGGTTAAAAAGTTATTAGCTTGCTGCTGGCCATCCTGAATTAATATTGCAGCCTGCTCTTTAGCTTTCTTCAGGATTTCTTCTGCTTGCCCCTCTGCTATGCGAGCCTGCTCCGCATATTGGGCCATTTTTTTCTGTCGAAGGGTTTCTTCAGCTTTGTCAATTTTCTCCTGAAGTTGCCAACCTTCTCTTATTTCATTTATAGCCTTAAGAAGCTCCGAATCAGACATCTTAAACTATCTCCAATAACTTTTAGTAATGATTCTCTTCCATCATCATAGACCTAATAATCTTCACAATATCATCAGGACTCTCTCGAGCTGTTTCCATTAAGAAACGTTCACGCTCATGACGCTCCCGCTGTTCTACTGTCATCACTTCTTCCTCAAAATCTTGTTGCTCTGAGATTGATTGCTGCGCAATCTCTAAGGCTCTTTCTCGATTTTCTTTCTGATTTCTACGATATTGCCTGAATATCCACAATAACGTAGCAGCTAGCGCGCAAACTACCCCTGTTGAAGCTAGATTATTTGCAAAATCATCTTTTTCAACTAAACGCAACTTACGCTTTTCGAAGATTTTTTTATTAAAGGCGAAGGCCTGAACCGAAATCTGATCTCTACGTCCCTGAGGATCTAACCCAATTGCATTGGAAACAAGCCCAACTATACCTTCACGAACTTGTTGGGAGAGTTCTCTATCGGGTAAAACATCTTTATTGAGAACAACAGAAACGGTCATACGTTTAATCATACCAACCGCTCGCTTCAGTTTCACTTTCTTGGACTTGTAGGCATAATTGATACGACTTTCTTTACTCTTAGACTGCGATAAGGTTTTCTCAGGTTGCTGATAGCCGGGGATATTAGTTGTAGTTCCAGGAATAGCCTTCGGATCCATAGTCGAATTTTCCGTCTCCTTGGTTTCCTCAGAAATCTTGACTCCTTGATCTTCACCCGCGACGGGAGGAGCTAATTCTTTAGATTCTTCCTCAAGGTTATCAAAATCGAGTTGTAAACTAACCTCAACTTTGACATTAAATTCGCCCCAAATCTCCGCAAGAGTCTGACTAGCTTTCCTTCTCAACTCCTTTTCTTTGAGTACTGTCAATTCATGATGTGAGAGTTCCTTTCCTTTCTGGACTAGCATTGCAATTAGATCATTACCCTTGTCATCAGATATATGAATATTTTCTTTCTTCACGCCCAGGATCGAATGTTTAACTAAATTGATAATAGTTTTAACTTGTTCTGCCGCTATTTTCTCGAGCGGATTCTCCATTGTTATAAGTACAGAAACACGAGTGTCTTTCTGATCTTCTGAAAATAGCGTATCGCGTGCCTCTGCTATGGTCACCTTAGCTTGCTTGATATTGCGATATTGCATGATAGTTTTACTAAGATTTCCCTGCTGGGCACGCTTAATTCGTAAATCAAGTTCTTTCTCTGTTAATCCAAAAGATGAATTACCATCCATAATCTCGGAGTAACTGGCAACAGCATCAGGCAGACTATTATTCTGAGCAAGTGCTAAATGTGCCGCCTCTTTTCTCGATTTTGCGACCGAAACAATATGCCCGCCCTCGGTCATTTTAGGCCGATAACCTAGCTCCTTGAGCTTATTTACAACAGCTAAAGCCTCTCTTCGATCATTAATATAATCAAATAGTGGTACATAATCTTCCTCTGAATATGCCGCAGCAAAGAAAACCACTAAAATGAGTGTAGCAGCGAAACCTGCGCCTACGCCAATTTTCTGATTACGTGAAAACTTATTCCAAGTTTCTTTTAAGTTCGTTATGAAGTCTCGCAACAGGTAGTCCTTTGTCCACCCGATCAACCGACAAAATTTAATTAAAGACGAGTTTGTGATACCTCGCGATAGGCTTCTAGCACTTTCTTCCTAAGGGTATTCATGGTTTTCATCGCCAAGCCAGCTTTCTCGCCCGCAATCATTACATCATGTAAATTGTCGACTTTACCCATCATGAAATCCTTAGTGATGTTTTTGCTATGCAACTGAGCCTCACGCACTGCTTCCAATTGATTTTCCAAGTAGTTTGCAAAAGATCCTGCCGCTTTATCCACCGCGTTTTTTGGTAATGGATTCATCTTTTTCTGAGTACTCTGAACCATTCGATCATTAATGTTGATGAAATCCAATTCCATTTTTTCCTCGCTCTAATTTGATTCCGTCGGTGGATCGGTCTTACTGCTAGCCTTGACCAATTTGCAATGTAGCATTAAACATTTGACGCGACGTACTAAGTGCAGTCACATTAGCCTCAAACGATCTACTTGCAGTAATCATATCCACCATTTCTCTAACAATATTCACATTAGGCATGTGTACATATCCATTTTTGTCAGCATGAGGATGATTCGGGTCATATACAGTCTTAAATTGACTCTCATCTTCCACAATTTGCTTCACACGCACGCCTTTTCCGTTGAAACTTTCTCCTCGATTAGCTTTTTCCTGAGACTCTAACTCCCGGTTAAAGACAGCTTCGAAGACCGGCAACTGTCGCCGGTAAGGACCTCCAGAGTTTGTTTTTGTTGTATTTACATTTGAGATATTATTAGAAATAATATCCATTCTCAAACGCTCAGCTGTTAAACCTGAAGCTGCGATGTTAAAAGATTGAAAAACACTCATAATCTAACCTTTATTCCCCTTGCAGTAATTCCTTGTATGACCGGAAGTAGCCATTCAATTTCTGACTGTATGCTTGAAAACGAAGACCGTTTTTACTCATTTCTGCCATTTCCAAGTCCACATCAACGCTACTCTTATCGTTACGATAGCTGGTTTGCTCCAACTTCACTGTACGGGGTCGCAACTCATCAAAATTTAAACGGCCAAATTGAATATGGCGTGGATTCTCAGTCTTAGCTTTGAAACTAGCCTTACTCTCAGCCTCTCTAAGTGCCTTTTGAAAGTCTGCAACATCCCGCCTTTTGTAACCAGGTGTATTCACATTCGCTATATTGTTCACTAATAACTTGTGACGATAGGCCGTGTTATCCACGGATTTTGTCAACATACTTAAATATCGATTATTAGTTAACTGCGTAATCATGAACTACCTCCGAATACTTTATCGGCGGAATTATGAGGAAAGATTAACATAAATTGTCTTTTTTTGTACATTTTTGTATGAACTTGTTTGTTTTTGACGAAAAAATACTTATACAGTATCGGCAAAATTACTACTAACCATCAATCAAATAAACAATTTCGAAATAAATCTCAAGAAAACGTGGAGGTAAAATACTCCAATTGGGTGTAATCGAGGACAAGATTAAATCTTGGAATCTTTTGCTTGAATCAGATCATTAATTTGAAAGTTCTGATCTGCTAATAATTTCTCGGCCTCGGCTTGTTCAAAAGTTTGCAAAACTTGCATACCTTGAGCAGTACTACATACCAAGTATACTTTACCCATCGATTCGAGGAGATAGAGAGTACTGTATTTATCAAGTACCTGTTTTATCATAACTCTGAACAAAAGCCCTTGCCCAGGTAAAAAGTGAGATGGGACTTTTTTCAAAAATTGCGCACACAAAAGGAAAATACCCACAGTCAATACGAGACCTATGAGTATATTGAAATACTGTATTTGTGAAGTATCTTCCAGTGAATCCTACTAAGTTCTCACGGTTGTTAAGCGCTCTTGAGGAGAAACAATTGAAGTGATTCTAATCCCAAAATTTTCATCAATAATTACCACTTCGCCACGAGCAATTAATTTTCCTTGGACGTATAGTTCAACAGCTTCACCAGCCTGTTTGTTTAATTCTACGATAGACCCATTCACCAATTCAAGAATTTCACCAATAGGCATTCTTGCACGTCCCAACTCAACGGTAATCTGCAAAGTAACGTCACGTAAAAGCTCCATATTACTCAGCTGATCTTGACCCATTGGCGTTGAAGTAATCGGAGCAAATTGCCAAGGGGCATAAGGCATCTGCTGTCCGCCCGGAACAGCGCCTTGTTGACCTCCCGCAACAGGCATTTGAACCTGCTGAGGTGGAATCATTTGAGCCTGTTGTTGAGGTGCAGGCATCGTATTTCCTACATTCCCAACTGCCGGCGTTGCATTTGATACTTGGTTTGTAACAGCATTATTTACTGGTATATTAACTGCATCTACTTGATTATTAGTAACCTCTCCGGATACAGGCGCATCAGTATTATTGCCAAATGAAGTATCTGGAAGTTTACTAGATATGATAGCTTTTGCAAGATTTTCGGAAACTAGAAACCTAAATTGACTTGCCGGCTCTTCTCCAACGTTCAAATCATACATAACTTGGGCGATGTTGGCCTGCTTCAAAAGCGTCGCTTCTGGCGGAAAATCGCCACCTGAAAGAACAATTGCTTGCGGTTGTTGGCCTACAAAATCTTTTCCCGTAGCAGTCTTTAAGGCTGGAACTAGTTTACCGAGTAATCCATTGAAACAATCTTGTAAAGCTGATAATTTGAGATCATCCCATTCGAAATCTGGGTCTCCATCCCATTCTTCACCCGTCATCAATGCCGCGATCATCGCACTAGGAATTCCTCCAAGTACTAATCCAGACTTTCCTTCTTCAAAGTCGAATGTAACAAAAATATGCTGAGTACTTAGTAGCTCATCTTTAAGTCGCTCTTCAGTTACTAATTCGGGAGTTTTACTGTTTGATAAAGCGACCTCTTGCTGAACATACTCACTTAAAACATTAATTTCAGAAATAAAGCAAGAATCAACTACTTCGTGAAGTGCTCGAATTTGCTCAGCTGTGTAAATTCCTGAGCCACCTTGCCCACTACCAGAACCTCCACCGGCTCCTGAACCCCCAAAATTCTCATCCTCTTCATCAAGTTCATCAAGCCCGAGATCGCCTTGTAGTAGTGCATCGATCTCGTCTTGCGATAACATGTTTTCATCACTCATTGTCTTTATCCTTATCTTGGAGTTTCTGGGTTACGGTAACTGCCATATGTTTACCCGAAATACCAGGTAAACCGAGAAACTTATATTCTCCTCCGACTTTAATTTTAAGCTCTTCATTTGGTTTAGCAAAAACTTTAACTACATCACCCGCTTGCATACCCATAACTTCACCAACGGTCAGTTCACTGGTACCTAGCTCAACGGTAAAATCAGTAATCATCTGGCGAATTCTTCCATTAATTAACTGCTCATTATCATCCATGTGTTCTGTTCGATGAATTGCCCAGTAATGACCCTGACTAAGCTTACTAGCCACTGGTTCTAGCGAAAAATAGGGAATACATAAATTCATAATCCCTTCTATATTATTTATATTCATCTCAAACGTAATTAGAAGAACCATATCATTGGGAGGCACAATCGACGTAAAACTAGGATTAGATTCAAACATGGAAAATTGAGGTTCTAAGGGTACAACTGTACTCCAAGCCTCATTCAGTTCCTGAAGAATACGCTGCATGATCTTACTCATAACGGCCTCTTCAATGTCAGTAAGCTTTCGTTTTTCTTGCTTACTTTCACCGGTTCCGCCCAATAATCTATCGAGAATAGCAAAACTTAACTCTAGATTCATCTCGAATATAGCCTTACCCTCAAGAGTGCCGAGATTGAAGACACATAGCAAACTGGGATTATCTACAGACCTAATATACTCTTCATATGTAATCTGATCCTGTGATGCTATTCTCATACTTACGAGATATCTTAACGAAGTTGAAAAAAAAGTAGCTATCTGTCGGGTAAAAGTATCATGAATGTGTTGCAGAGTGCGGAGTTGATCTTTTGCAAAACGAGTCTGACGCTTGAAGTCATACATCTTAATTTTATATTTATGACCTGAAGCTCCGCCAGAATTATCTCCACCACCTTTCGGTTCAGAGTTTTCTGCACCTAAAGACTGAAGTAGAGAGTCTATGTCTGTTTGTGATAATAATTGATCGTCAGCCATTACTTTTTAGCCCTTACATATTTATAAATAATAACTTCGTAACATGCACTTTTGTAACTCTTCCACTAACTTCATCTACCTTTAAATCGTATTCAAGTATCGCGTTAATTATCTCCTTTAGTTCCTCTCCTAAAACTTTTCTCTGAAAAGCATAAATGATATCTCGCTTTGTTTTTTGAGACATATAAGCCAAAATACGATCTCTTATCGGATCTGAATTTCCCTGAATAACAGTCGCTAAAGATGGGTTTGAAATTCCTAAACTCATACGAATTTGAATCGCAAGATTACCCTGTTCTTCTCCTCGAGCTATGAAAGCATTGAATGATTTATCTTTATTGTCACCGGGTAACAGAATCGTAGCCAAGGTTTTTTTCTCGGCCTCTATTGCAGAGTCGCCCTGCTGGACTTCACGAGTGGCAACCTGCGTGGACACAACATAAGACAGATAAACGGTCATGTTGGTTACAATTAATAAAACTACCAACAATAAAAGTATCAATATTAGAATCGGGTAAATTTTATTAGAACCTGATTCCTCGGTTATTTCTTCTGTACCTTCAGCCATTGTCCGCCCTGGGTCTTTGATGAAATATCGTCAGGCGACCGTTACTGTATTAGAGGAGTACAAAAAATAGCTTAATCGATAGAAATTTGTTGATGCTGCAACTTGTTTCTGATTTGCTTTGTAATTGACTAAAATGCTTATCAAAGATCTGTAACATTTAAATTTTAAGATAAAAATATCTTTTTATTCAAGTAAATCAATCTTTGAGAATAATTCGAATAACGAGGAATTATGGATAAATTAATTAAAATAGGAATATTAACTGTTTCTGATAGAGCATCAAAAGGTGAGTACGAAGACCTAGGTGGCCCCTCGATTTTAAATGTTATGTCAGACTTCATAGACGGGCCATTCGATCATGATTACCGAATCATTCCAGACGAACAAGGCATCATAGAAAAGAGCCTAATCGAACTTTGCGATCAATCAAATTGCTGCCTGGTAGTTACTACCGGTGGAACTGGTCCTGCTAAGAGGGATATTACTCCCGAGGCAACCGAGCGAGTATGCCAAAAAATGATGCCAGGATTTGGTGAGCTTATGCGCTCCACATCGCTCAAATATGTACCTACCGCTATTTTATCTCGTCAAACGGCAGGTGTTCGTAATAAGTCATTAATCGTAAACTTACCCGGCAAACCTAAATCGATAAGAGAATGCTTAGAAGCTGTATTTCCAGCTATCCCATACTGTATTGATTTAATTGGTGGACCTTACATCGAAGGTAAATTAGAAAATATCAAAGTTTTCAGACCGAAAAATGCAATCAGAAATATTTCCCAATAGGTGCACGCTTATCAAATACTTGGAAAATAGTATTTAGTGAAACTAATAGAAACAATTCGACCGTTTTTTCTAAGATCTAAACGCTCTTCTCCTGCATTTTGAAGAACCGTATTTATGGCAACTAACAATTTTTGACGAACCTTACCTTCCTCCTCGTGAATCATATCCAGTATATCTGCCTTCGTCATTTTGGAAAAATGTCGTAAAATCTCAGAGGTAATTGGTGCCATTCGCTTCATAATTTCAATTCTCAAGGGCTTTTGCTCAATCCCTAGTGACATGGAAAATTGCATTACCCTGTCCTCATCTTTTATGGTGGCTCTTAATTCCGTATCTTTTGGGTCTTTTCCAAATACCATTATATAATCTACAGGACGCTGCAAATCCTCAAAATTAACTTTACTGTTCTCTTCTTTTGACTCTTTCGACTCTCCGCCACCTGAAAATAAAATCAAAATAACGAGTAACAGAACCACAGCACCCACAATACCCATGACTTTCTTATCCCTCCAGTCTATGGATTGGAGCTTTTCTTTTATTTTATCTAAATCAAACTTTTTATCTTTTTCTGAGGAATTCTCCTCGGAAGATTCCTCTTCCGCTGCTTCATCCTCTGAGGATTCTTCTTCTTCATCCGACATGTTTACCCCTTATGGTTTTTGAAACATACGCACTTCAAGACGACGGTTTTTTTTCAAAACTCTCTGGTTATCTTGATAACGATACTTGGGTTGATATGCTCCAAAACTTACTACACTAAAACGACTTGGATCAAATTCTTCATTCTCATCAAGTAGAAATTCAAGTATCGCATTGGCTCTAGCCGAAGCTAAATGCCACGTTGTTGGATACTTCTGACTTGGTTGTAGACTAAAATCTGTATGAGATTCTAACTGAAAAATACTACTTTTATCTCGATTATAATTATCTAAAAAAACCTTATAGACAATCTCCTTAGCTTGTTCTCGTAATTCGACAGAGTCCTCATTAAACAATAAATCCTCCTCAAAATGAAAAACAGCATGGGACAAATCCTGACTCGTCATTTGAACCATTCCTGATAGAGTCGTAAATTGATCCATAGTTTTCTGAATCACAGGCTTTTGTCGATAATCATAATCTTTATTCTCAGAACTATAACGCTCTTTGTCCATATTTTTTGCTTTAGGCTTATTACGGCCGGAAAGTTTATCCTTTTTTTTCTGATGACCAGTATTTTCCATCAAATTTTGATCTCTACCCTGAGATATATCAATACGAGATGCCTCAGATCGAAATGGATCCTGATTTTCTCCTTTTGAACGAGGAGGGTCTAACTTATTAACAGCCGACTCATTCTCTTGATTAGACTTTTCTAATGCAGCTGAAAACTGCTTTCTTTCGGTCGGAAAATTACGTGCAGGTTTGGTCACATCTAACTGACGATCAACTTTTGAATAATTTTTTGATGTATCTTGAATAACTGAACTGGGCTCCTCAAGTTCTTTGACTATTTTCTCTACCTCTTCTCTCTGATCACTTACCATTCTTAATGATTCTGTAGCAGAAAGAACCGCAGCAGCAATCATATCTACTTTTTCCTTCGGAGTTTTTTTACGTTTGATTTTTCTTAATACTTTTGCAACCGCCTTATCAAAACTTTTATCTGTGGCTTTTGGTGGCTTTTTGGCCTTTCCCTTCCCAAGAGTAGTCGAAGCTCCTTTCAAGACACCAAATGCACCACGCATGCTTTCCTTTAATGATTCGAATTTCTTCGTTTCCATACTTGAAAATGAAAAAAGTAATACAAAAAAGCACAGTAAAAGAGTCATTAGATCACCATAGGTAACCATCCAGTCTGGAGCACCCATAGGAGGACATGTAGGACACTTTTTAGCCATCATCCCCTCGTTTAATCCATCGAATTTCTATACGTTCTTTAGGTTTTTTATCCTTTATGTTCTCATTATCTTTACTTATTACAGAACTACCCCATCCTACCGCCGCAAATCTAGAGGGAGATAAGTCAGTCCCAATCTTTAATACCTCAAGAATAAAAGCTATCGCCATTTTACTTGTAAGATCACGATTACCCAGATAATTTGAGGATGGAGCTGTATCATTTGTATGAGCTTCAATCTGAAAATAGCCGCCTTGATTCTCTCGAAAAATCTTCACAAAATTTGATATCTCTACCGAGCTATTAGGCCTTATTTTATCTGTTTTCTCATAAAATAAAAGATTTGCATCCAAGATCCTAGGTAGGATTAAAACCGCTTGATTTGCATCAGACTGGGTCGCCTCGACTTGCCCTGAGATGTTAGGTTGATCAAGCGGACTGGAGATTTTTCTGGGTACTGGGTGATCAAAACGTTTCTTTTCATTCTTTCCTTCCACCCTATCCATGCGCTCATTGTGATCTAGCATTTGGCCTGTAAGGTCTTTTTGCAATTGAGCCTCGCCAGGATTACCTATCAAAGGATTATTACGACCCATATTTTTATAATTACGGGAAGCATCTCCCCGTTTCATTAAATGCTGGTCTCCACGAGCGAGCTTCTGTTCTTCAGGTACATTTTTTTCTAAATTCTTTAATTTTTCGGTTTTATCTAAATCTAATTCTGCTTGAATTTCTGATACAGACGGATCTTTCATTCGGATTTGCTTAACTTTTTGAGATGGATCTGCTCTTGGTTCGATTTGTAATGCATTAAACATTTCTTTCGAATCTTGTCTTTTATTCTCCGTTGAAGTTTCATTAGCCTTCTTTTTACGCTTTTCTTTAACTGTTCTCAGTATACTTTCTAAATCGTTAACTGCTACACCCTGCACTTTAGCTTCTTTTACGAGCATTCCCAAGGCTACCTCTGCCGAAGATATACTAGAATTCAAGTATTCTAATTGCTCATGAGGAAACTTATCTGAACTCGCTTTACGAATTTTTTCTACAGCAGTATCAAATAAAACTGTTGTATATTTTTGAGTTTGTTGAGAAACCCCTCTCCCCTGTCTGACAGAATGACCATCCATCACTCCGAATGCACCAGTGAATGAATCTTTCATAGATTCAAATTGGAGCTTATCCATTTCCGAAAATGAAAATAAAAGAACAAAGAAACATAGCAACAAGGTCATCAAATCACCATACGTCACCATCCAATCAGGTGCCCCGGTTGGTGGACAAGGAGCGCATTTTTCCTTTGCCATGAACTACTCCTCGCTATCTTCTCCGCCAAGCTCCAATCGGAGTGTAGGAGAAAGAAAAGACTTGAGTTTTTCTTCTACAATTCGAGGATTGTCCCCTGCCTGGATTGATAAAATGCCTTCTATCGCTATCGTGTAAAGTAAAATTTCCTTGGTATTTTTGGTATCTAAATTCTTTTCCATAGGAATTGTAAATAGATTGGATACAACTGCCCCGTAAAATGTGGTAATTAAGGCAACAGCCATTGAAGGCCCTAAGGTTGCTGGATCATCCAATTGAGCAAGCATGTTTACCAAACCAACCAGAGTGCCGATCATTCCAAAAGCAGGCGCGAAGGTAGACATGCAGGAAACCATCTTTTTACCACCCTCATGTCTTGCATTTAGCTGCTCCACCTCGGCTTCTAGAATATAGCGAACTAGATCGCCTTCAGTACCATCAATGACAAGTTGGATACCTTTTTTAACAAATGGATTATCTACCTGCTCAACATCTTCTTCCAGCGAAAGCAATCCTTCTCGACGAGCCTTTTCTGCGAAACTTATCAATACTTTTATTATTGCAACGTTATCAATGTCAAGAATCTGGAATCCTTGCTTAATAATAGTGGGCAACTTTTTAGCCTCATCAAAAGTGAAGTTCACAAAAACTGTGGCGAAGGTTCCACCAAGTACAATCTCCATAGAAGGCGGGTCGAAAAAACCTGCCAACTTCTCTGTCTCCAAAAAGTGGTTTGAAATCGCTGACAGAATAAAAGTGATACCCATAAAGTATCCTAATGCGGTAGCGCCATCTGATTTCATTATCTTTATTCCCCTACTTGATTAAACCCTGAACGAATTAATTTTTGATACGCTATGATCTTGTTACACACTTCTGAAACACTCTCACGAACCACTAATTTGTCGCCAGAACGAAGTGTAATCACCGTATCCGGAAGTGATTCCACATATAAAATGAGGTCACTGTTTAAAAAATATTCTGACTTATTTAATCTGGTAACGGGAATCATACGCAGCAATCCTTGCTGCTTCTATCGGAATTTTACAGCTCTCAAATGAGCGCAAGCATAAATTTACTTGGAAGCAGTTTTACTTTTGCGTGTTTTTTTAGTTTTTTCAAGATCCTCAATCTTTGCCTCTAGACTTCGAATTCGACTTTGAAGACCTTCCAATTCATCGCGAGTAACTAAGTTCATCTCGTGGGCTAAATCACGCATTCTATCCTTCAGAGTCGATTCAAATTCGGACTTCATGGTTCGAGCCCTCTCCGTAAACTCTTCTACTAGTTTTGCCCGCTCTTGGGCTTGCGCTTGCCCCGATTTAATCATTTCATCAACAAAGTCTTCGGCTACCTCTTTGGCCAAAGTAGCTGAGCCGATTCCGAAAAGTAACATATCTTTGAATTGATTGATCATAAGAGCACCCCCTATAATATTTTATCAGAGTAGCGTACTTTAAACTAATTTGGCCAGTCCCTGTTCGATAGTATCTGCAAATTGATGAATCTCATTCTCAGTAGTATCAAAAGAAGTCATCCACCTTACTTCATTTTTAGACTGGTCCCATGTATAAAACCAATAACCTTGATTTTTTAACCAGTTAATAAGCTCACGAGGAACTTGTACAAATAATGCATTTGAATCAACACTAGCAGTAATCTTAAGCTGGGGAATATTTTCTACTCTTGAAGCCAAAAGCTTAGCCATTGAATTAGCATTTCTAGCATTTTTCAACCATAAATCTTTTTCGAAGAAAGCAAGAAATTGTGCTGAGATAAAGCGCATTTTGCTAACCAATTGAGTTGTTTGCTTTCTCAGGTAGGGAACCATATACTTCAATTTCTGATCAAACAAAATCACTGCTTCACCAAGCATCATCCCGTTTTTAGTACCACCGAACGATAAAATATCAACTTTCCCAGCTTCAATAATTGCACTAGGTTGACAACTAAGAGCTTCTACAGCATTGGAAAAACGAGCTCCATCCATATGAATTTTCAAAGATTCGGATTCACAAAAATCACTCAGATTTTGTAATTCTTCTAAACTATAAACCGTTCCCATTTCGGTCACTTGCGTTATCGATATTGCCCCTGGTTGTACATGATGTTCAAAACCACGATGAATAAGGTGCGGAGCCAGTTCATCAGGCCCGAATTTACCATTCTTAACTTCAACTGGTACTAATTTACTCCCCGTAAATTTTTCAGGAGCTCCGCATTCATCCACATTAATATGAGATAACTCACTACAAAAGATACATTCAAAGGAGCGGGTAAGTAAGCTAAGGGAAATTACGTTGGCACCCGTACCGGTGAGAACTACAAAAGGGTCACAGGGCCTCTCAAAAATTTTTTCGAAGCATTTTTTTAAGCTTTTTGAATACGGATCGTCACCGTAGGCTAATTGATGTCCACTATTTGCTTCACGAATCGCTTCTAATATTGAATCACTTATTCCAGAATTGTTATCACTTGCAAAACTGCGCATTAAGATTCTCCATAAAAATTATAACTTAATTAGACTACAGACTTAAAACTCGTTAACACTATGATTACTAGTAAAGCTATAACGGTATTTATGAATTTTACTCGAAGAAAATCGCGCCTTGAGCTCGCCAAGAGAGGAACAAGCCCATGACCATCCTGAACGATACTTGAGACTAGTAGAGCCGTGAACTCAATCTGTCCATTCCAATATAAGGTAAAAAAAAGAAGATGTGGTCCAGAATCTGGAATAAAACCCAATAAAATTGCCAAAAACAAAATAGCCCAATATTTATTCTGAATAAATGAATCAAAAGAAGCGCTTTGTTGAGATAATTCCACTACGGCAAATGCCAGAACTGACCATAAAAAAAGACGTGGAAAATGTTTTTTGAAAATATGACCAATAAAATGCTCCTCGATAAATTGATCAGAAGCACTAAGTAGTACATATAAAACGCTCAATCCAACCAAACCTAGAAAAAAAACAACCACCGGCATTAATGGTAAATGACCAATCTGACCTGAAACTAAAGCTAAACAAAATAATATGTAGCAAATCAATAGAAATAGGCGAGTCCATGAAGGATTCTTGAGATTACCTATTACACTAGTTATTAATTTTTCGCCGTCTTGACTCGGGTAGAAAAGTAATTGATCGCATCCGGATTGAAACTTTTGAAAGATCCCTAATCTGTCTACAACAAAACCTGCTATCAGGCCGACCGATACTGTCAAAAAAAGTAGCTTCAGATACAAATCGATATCTCGAGCTAATAACACAAACGCAACGTCTCCGATAGTTATAACTGAAGCCGTAACAAGCACACCTACACTGATTAATCCGTGAATATAGCATGTTACAACTAGAAAACATCCGAAACAGCCTGGTATTGCTCCCAATGAAGCTGCTAATAAATAAGAACCAAGACCTCCTACTTTCAAGATTTTCATAAATGTAGTTCGTGAACTACTGTGAAAGTATTCCACGAGCAGCATCATACAAAGTACAAAGCCTGAAAGACTGAGCGCATGATCAAAGATACTTAATACAATATGCATATCAACTCAATTATAAAAATGATTCTACCTATTTATTACAGGAATTGAATAGATGAATTAATGAATTGATAAACGATAAGTCAAAAAGACATAAAAACAAATTATTGACAATTATAGATTTGGCTAATAAACTCCGCCCCCTGATTTGAAGTCTCGCCCGAGTTTTCATATCTCTGTTGGCCAGGATGGTCGGGTACCCCCCATCCCCCCACCCGATACCTGGCCAGCTTTAAATCTACCCTGAATCAAATTTACTTTGAAATCTTCAATTACTGAATCTCGTCTAAGTCTTAAGCAATTGCGATGGAGCCTGTGGAAATAAAATTTTTTCCAAAGCTTCTCCTACAACTTGAAAAGCATAAACTAATAATGCGATAGCCGTTGCTGGAGCGAGAGATAATATCCAAGCGGAGGTCAAATGAGCCTTACCCTCCAAAACTAACCAACCCCAAGACAAGTTATCGGGGCCTCCGCCCAATCCTAAAAAGCTCAAGGTCGCTTCAGCTAGAATCATTTGACCACATCTAAATGACCACAATACGATCAGCTGGTTCAATATATTAGGAATTAAATGATTGAAATAAATTCTCCAAGAACTCGCTCCTAAAGATTGAGCTGCTAGAACAAAGTCCTGACCTTGAATTTGCATCAAATAGGAGCGAATTAGCCTACCATTTGCAGCCCAGCCGGCTAGGCTGAGAGCCAAAATTACGTCAACGGAGCTTGGCTCACTACTTGAAGCTGTAATTAATATAGCGAGTAGAAGAGGGGGAAATACAAGAAATACATCCAAAACGAAAAGATAAACTTGATTCCAGATTGGCGTAGAAAATAAAATCAAAGAACTTATAATTACAGGAAAAATAATCGTTAAAGTAGCAACACTCAAGCCAATCAGAAGACTGTACTTAGCTCCATAAATAATTCTTGAATATAAATCACGCCCAAGATGATCACAACCTAGAAGATTAGCTTCACTGGGCCCACTAAAAGTCATATGTAATTGCTGAGCAAAAGGATCTAAAGGCTGAAAAATAGTTGGATAAGCGGCTAACAAAAATCCTAGTAAAAGAATTGAGAGAGCAATACAAGTTTGAAATTGCTGTAAACCAGTAAGCTTTGAAAAAAAGCGTTTAAGCACTTTTCAACCTTGGGTCGAGCTCACGATACATCAATTCTATTATAAAGTTGGTAACACTTACTGCTACGCATGTAACCAGAACTGTGGCCATTATTACATTGTAATCACGGGCTTCTATACCCTGCAAAATATAGGTCCCAATGCCTTTATATGAAAAGATTATTTCTGCGACAACCGCACCGGTTAACAGAGATGAAAATTCAATTCCTACTACCGTAACAATGGGTATCAAAGCATTAGTCACTGCATGTCTCCAAAGTACTTGAAATCGTGTTAAACCTTTTGCAAAAGCAACTTGAATATATTGCTGCTCAAAAACTTGCATCAACCCTGTTTGCGTTACCCTTTGTAAGAAAGCAGCCGGTCTCAAACCAACTGTTAAACCGGGTAATATTAAGGCCTTCCAACCGTCAGTACCCGTCGGCATCAACCATGAAAGATGTACTGCAAAAATTAACATTAGAACTAAACCAAACCAAAAAACAGGAGTAGAAATTAACAAAGAAGTCAGCAATCTAAGAAGCAAGTCGGGCCATCGTCCGCTATAAACCGCTCCTACAATACCGCAACCTAAGCCTAATGATAAAAATAACAGCATACCAACCAAAGCCAATTTCATAGTGTTTCGAAAACGCTGCCATAGTTCACTAGATATGTCCTCACCACTTATCAAACTCGTACCGAAGTCAAGGGTAACTAGTCTCTGAATATATGTAGAAAATTTTTGAAGAAAATTTTCTTTCAAATCAAATTCTTTGGAATAAACCTGTAATTCTTTTTGTGATAAACCCCTATCAATTTTACTGAATACGGGGTTCCCTGGTATAAATGCCATTACAACAAACGTAATTAAGAAAACTCCTAGAAGAGTTAGTATAAGTCGTACTAGAGAATGAATAAATTGTTTGATGGTCACAACGTCAGTCTTTGACTTTTAATACAGCCAAAAATGCCTCCTGAGGCACTTCTACTCGACCAATCATTTTCATTCGCTTTTTACCTTTTTTCTGCTTTTGTAAAAGCTTCTTCTTCCTTGTAATATCTCCACCGTAGCATTTGGCCAAAACGTTCTTGCGCAAAGCAGAAATTGTTACCCGAGCTATAGCACGAGAGCCAATTACCGCTTGTATAGGGACCTCAAACATTTGCTTTGGAATCAAATCTTTAAGTTTTTCTACTAATTCCCGACCTCTGTAAAAAGCATTTTCTTTAGGCACAATCATAGTAAAAGCGTCTACCGGATCCCCAGAGATTGCAATCTCCATTTTAACAAGCTTACCCCTACGGTAGCCAATGAAGTCGTATTCCAAAGACGCATATCCTTGAGTACAAGATTTTAAGCGATCAAAAAAGTCTATTATCATTTCACTCAGAGGCATTTCGTAATTCAGAATTACACGGGTTTTATCTAAATACTTCATATCCACATAAGTGGCTCGCTTTTTCTCACACAAATCCATTACATTGCCAATATATTCTTTTGGCAAGAACAAACCTAAACTTACATACGGCTCTTCAAGGTAATCATACTTGTTGGCCTCAGGTAATTTAGAAGGGTTATCAATTTCTAGCATTTCTCCCGTGGTCATCTTAACTCGATAGACCACTGAAGGAGCCGTTGCTACTAAATCTAAATTGAACTCACGTTCCAATCTCTCTTGAATAACATCGGAATGTAAAAGTCCCAGAAACCCGCACCTAAAACCAAAACCTAATGCTTGTGATGTATCTGGCTCGAAGGAAATCGAACAATCGTTCAGTTTTAATTTCTCAAGAGCAACCTTTAAGTTCTCATAATCATCGCCTTCCGATGGATACAAACCACAAAAAACCATCTGTCGAATAGGCTTAAAACCGGGCATTGCCTCTGTAATAGGATTTTCGGGACTCATCAAGGTATCACCAATGAGAACATCGTCTAAAGATTTGATACTTGCAGTGATAAAACCAACCATACCAGCCTGCAAAGCATCAACAGCTTTCTCGTTGGGCGTAAACACTCCGACCCCAGTCACTTCGTATACACTGGCTGCATTGAACATTCGGATCTTGGTTCCTTTTTTAATTTCACCATCGTAAACCCTAACATAGACGATGACACCTCGATAACTTTCGAACTTAGCATCAAAAATTAGTGCCTTCAGTGGAGCACTACGGTCTGCTTTTGGCGGAGGTACCAGCTTATGGATACTTTCCAATATAGAGTCAATGTTAATTTGATTCTTAGCGCTTATAGGAATCACATCTGTTGCATCAATACCTAAAATTTCTTCAATTTCCTCAGCCACTTCCTCAGGGCGTGCTGCAGGCAAATCAATTTTATTAACTACGGGTAAAATTTCGAGTTCATTATCGAGAGCAAGGTACATATTGGCAATCGTTTGAGATTCAACTCCTTGTGCCGCATCAACCACTAGAATAGCTCCATCACAAGCGGCTAGTGCTCTAGACACTTCATATGTAAAATCTACATGACCTGGAGTATCAATAATGTAATAGTGATAAGTATTACCATCCGCCGCGTTATAAATACACTGAACTGCCTGAGACTTTATCGTAATACCACGCTCTCGTTCTATATCCATGGTATCTAAAACCTGACTCTGCATTTCTCTATCGCTTAAGGTATCAGTCTTGGAAATAATGCAGTCCGCCAGTGTAGATTTGCCATGATCGATGTGCGCAATGATTGAAAAAATTCTAATATACTTAGGGTCAATACTCATAAAAGTCACTTTCCTACTTCCTCTGCAAGGTAGCAAAAACCTGCTCTTTTGGAAAGCTCATAGTCCATTATCAAAGGGTTTTTTAGATAGCAGAACACGCAATGCAAATAGTGGATTACCGATAATGTAGCGAACAAACATTCTGCGAGGCTCCAAAACAAATCTATACAGCCACTCCAACCCTCGATTACGCATCCATTGTGGTGCACGTGAAATTTCTTCGGAAAGATAATCAAAAACCGCACCACCACTCAAAAATACTGAAAATGGTAAATTTTTTTGATTTCGAGCAATCCACAGTTCTTGCTTAGGCATACCCATTCCTACAAGGAGCACATCTGCTCTCATGTTTTGTAAACTAGCTAATTGGTCAGCTTCTGATGTATAACCATCTACAATACCAACCAGGTTCAAGTCTGGATATTCCTCTTTGACTTTTCTAGCTGCCTTTTCTATCACTTTAGGTCTCGAGCCAACGAAAACTATAGAATAACCTTTTTTCGCCAACCAAGGTAATAGCAATTTCATCCAATCTGCATACGTTATTCTATATGGGACTTTAGATCCGTAAAAACGCATCGCTTGCCGCACACCCTCGCCATCGCAGAATACATAATCAGCATCTTTCAAGACATTGAAAAACATTTGGTTATCAAAACATAGATTTATGGCATGAGTGTTAATATTGAGTATGCTGGTAGATTTTTTATTAAGAATTACGTATTCCATTGTTTGATGAAGTTCTTCATACGTGAAGGGAGTAACTCTCATACCCATGAAAAAAACTTTATGTTTATTATTGCGTTCCAAACTGGCTCAACTCCCTACGAAATGATAACATCCCGGCTCACTCAAATTCTTGGAGAAAGTTATGCGCCGTGAATCGCTAATAAATATAGCCTTTTGTGCAGTTTTTTTACTTCTAGCAATTTTTATTTTTGGGTATTTGAAAAGTACCAAAGCAAAATTAAAAAAAGAAGTGGAGGAAGTGCAGACATCAGTTCTGAGAACATTTCTAGCTGAAAGAGGAGATTTTACCACTCAATTTAGAACTTTTGGAACTGTAAAAGCGATCAATAAGTTGAATATCAAATCGGAAGTCGCTGGTCGAGTGTTGTCAATACATCCAGCATTCTTCGTTGGTGGAGAAATCCTTGCTGATGAACCGATACTGATCATCGACAAAACTGATCTGAGATTATCCATGCAACAGGCTGAGGCCAATTACGAACTCAGTACATCACGGTACAAAACTCTTCAGCAAGAATCTAAAAATATTCAAGCTAGTCTGAAACTTCTTCAAGAGAGCTACAAACTCAGTCAAAATGAACTTAAACGACACGAACAAATGTACGCCGAGAAAACAATTTCTAGACAAACACTTGAAGACTCACAACGTCGTAGCCAAACACAGCAACTAGCGGTATTGAATTCTCAAAATCAGCTGAATCTGATACCTAGCCGTCTTCAGCAAGCCAAATCAACTATTAAACTGCATAAAATCAAACTTGCTGAAGCTAGAAATCGACTGCTAAAAGCAGAAATCTTGGCTCCATTTCGAGGTCGAGTCTCTAGTAAAAATATATCCGTCGGTGAGTATCTAAATATTGGAAGCAAAGTGGGCGAAATGATCGATCTAGATGCTTTAGAAATTCATACACCCATACCAAGCTCTGAGATACCTTGGCTAACTAATGAAATTACAGATTCGAGCACATCGAATAGTGCCGCTGCTGGGATCAAAGATAAGGCGGTTAAACTCGAGTTTTTAGCTCCTATTTCGCATAGTAGCTTAGGTTCTGTCAGACGCTTAGGCCCATTATTAGATAATGCTACACGTTCTCTGATGGCCTATATTCAATTTAACGGTAGGCCACTGACAAATACATCTAAAAAACAAACAGAATTACAACAAATACTGCCTGGCTCATTTTGTAAAGTGAACTTTGAAGGAAAAATTCTCAGAGATGTCCTTAAAGTCCCAAGAAGTAGTCTCAAGCTATCTAAGATACAAGTGGTTCGCCAAAATAAATTACAGATAATTCCTGTAGACATAATTCGAGATGAAGGCGAGAAGCTTTATATTCGTGCTGATATCCTATCAAATGAGCAGATAGTGGTTTATTTTAGTGAACGTAATTCTCTAAATGAAACCGTTAAAACAGAATTATTGAAGAAGATCTAATGTTCAACATTAAACGTTTCATTCAAAACCCCGTCGCTACAAACCTTCTGATGACAATTATTCTTCTTTGGGGAACGATAGCCTGGTTTCAAATTCCTAGAGAAACTTTCCCCGAATTTGAATTCGATATGATCAATATAAGTGTCGTTTATCCTGGGTCTACTCCAGACGAAATCGAAGAAAGTATAATCACTCGAATTGAAGAACGCATTTCACAGGTTAGTGGAATCGATGAAATTTCCAGCTCCTCTCAAGAGGGCATAGGATCAGTCAATGTAAAAATAGAACCTGGTTTCGATATTCGAAGGGTCAAAGATGAAATTGAAACCCAGGTTGGCTTAATCAGCACATTTCCACGGGATGCTGAAAAACCTAGTATTGCACAAGTTGTTCGAAAGCAACCTGCAATTTTAGTAGGAATTCATGGTGACCTAAGTGAGGACGCATTAAAA
>JAYZAC010000187.1:0-24487 GCA_036339875.1 bacterium
AATTTCAGTTTGAACGCTAGATTTAAGGATCTTCCTGGCTTCTGGAAATTTTTTGAGAGCTACATTGCAAAGTGCTCTGGTGTTTTGAATTGCTAGAAAAAGCTCACTATTTAAGTCCTCCTGACTCAAGATTAATAGTGAGAGTTTTTGTAGCCAGATGTCACAATTTTGATAGTCTTTTTCCTTGAAATAATCTATTGCTAAGGCATAATAATTATAAAAATTATCCTCTAACATTCGTAGATAAGCTGCGGGTCGCAGTGCTTTAAATTTGTTAATCGAGCTATCATTTTTACTGATTCTAGCGTAGTAATCCTCAAATTCTTTAATCTGTTTTAGAATTTGATCTCTCTGAGTTAATCGAGGATTTTTGTATTGATACATGACTAATGGGCTTTGGAAGTTATTTGGTTTCCAATTATCCTTAAATATGAGATCAGGGACCTTGGGAAAGCCTTCTATTTTTGAACAGTAGACTGTCGTTTGAAAGTGAAGATCAACGCGTTCCTTTATGTTTTCAATTTTATTTATTAATTGAGTCTTCTGATGGGAGGGCTCTTTGTCATATTGACCTAGTGCGAACCGTGTTATTTCCTCTCTTGGGAAACTTGACGAGACCTTAAGTTGAATCGATTTACCTAAAACCTCACGCTCTACGACAAGATCCCAGTGCCAAGTGTGACTATCCGCTTTCCTTAGAACTTTTTTAGAGTTGAAAAGCGGATTATTGAGATTCTTAATTCCTTCTGGAAGTAACAACTTTAGCTCAATATCTTGGAGATCGCCCAATAGATTCTGAAGCTCGAATTTCAGTCTGAATTTTTTGCCAAATTCAGGCGTTTTAATCGGTGAGAATTTGGCTTTGTACCATGTCGGAATAGGAAGTCCGGGCTTAATGGCAAAGTATGCTTTGACGTTGATAGAGCAAATGACTATAGAAATTATTAGGAAATGTTTGATGACTTCAATCATGGTAGATTTTTCTCCACTGAAACTAGATAATGCAATTAATACAATGAATTATAGTCTCAATAGCTAAATTCTGAAACTCTCGTATTCAATAGCTTGACGAAAGTTAAAGTTTTGGTTATTATCCGCCTCTTCACGGTATTTTAGAGATTGTGAACCGCATTTTGCGCTCCCAGTTTTGGGGGTTTCTTTTTTTATAGGGGAGTTTTTATGGCCAAAACAAAGAAAAAGGAGACAAAGGTTGTTGCTAAGAACTATAAGTCGGTTCTTCTTGAAACCTTGATGGATCGAAAAATAGCTACATGCCAGGAGTTGACTACAGCTATTCAGGCAGAGATTCCATTCCTTAAATTTGAATCATCATACAAGGTTAAGGCTGAATATGTACTTCCAACTCTAGAAAAAAGTCAATGTTTTGAGCAGAAAGACAAGGATACGTGGACTTTATCGTCTCTTTTCTTAAACTTAGAAAACCACGCCCACGATATTTTGCGTAAAGGAAAGTTGCCTTTAACGTACGAGCAGCTCACGGAGGAAATAGCCATGAAGTCTTCACTTCATCCCTCCGATATACCCCTGAAATTGGAGGGTGATGACAGATTTGTGCTCGTGACGATTGCGCGCGAAGAATTTTATTTTTTAGATGATTGGGAATTTTGTAATGAGTTTGCTTTTGCTCTATTCGTTCAGAATGGAAATGATGGTTTAAGTGCAGAGGAGATCATCAAAGCTATTAAATTGAAATTCAACAAGAAGTCGAAAAATTCAGTAGTGCTTTTAGATGCGGATCCCCGGTTTCGTGAAGGTACTGATGGGAAATATTCAGTTTTTCCCCGCGTTATAAAGAAATTTAAGAAGAAAGATGTTCCAAAGTCTGTTTTAGAAGACGTCTTTAAAAAATTGGAAGCTGGAGAGGGGCCCTTTAGCATCAAAGACATAGCTGATGAATACATCGATGTTCCATATCCATTGACTAACTTAGAAGAGCAATTTTCACAAGATCTTCGGTTTAGTGTTAGTCGTGAAAAAGTAAAACGGAGTCGTTTAAGCCTTGAGGAAATTAAAGAGGCCAAAAGAGAGGAACGACGTAAAAAGAAGGCTCAGAAAGAACTAGAAGAGAAAAGGAGAGAAGTCGAAAGCGCTCAGATGGCAATTGAAGAGGTATCAGAAGTTACTGAAGAGACTGGCGATGTTTTGGGCTTACTACTACCTAGCGAAGAGCCAGATGAAGAAATTGTGGATGGTCTTTCTCTTGATAAGATTCGTGAGACACTACTAGCAGAGGAATCAGTTGAAGAAGATAGTAGCACTGATTTAAGATCTGTACTACCCGGTGTAACACCAGCTCCAATTACTCCTGAAAGCACGCTATCCTCGAATATTGCTGATGAAGCTGAAGATGGTTTAGGTTTCCTCAAGCGGAAAAATACGGTTATTAAGAAAGTTGTTCAGGAGGATGTAGAAGATTTTGACCTTGAATCTACGGTTGTCGACCAAGAGGAGCTCGCAGAGTACGTCAAAGAGCTTACTGATAGAGATGGCTCGCTTACAGGTATATCTCCGCTACGATTTGATGAAATGTTACGTAGGTACCTACCTTTTAGAGTCACCGATTACAAGTCAACTAATCCGGAGGTTTCGGATTTTGTGGTGAAACTAGCACGACCAAGGCTCGATCAAATCGTTTTGGATCCGGTTTGCGGTAGGGGAGATTTAATTCTAAGGGTTCTTAAGGAAGTTAAGAGCACTTTACGGCCAAACAATAGTCAGGATTTAGAAACCTTTGAAACATTTCTAGATGAACAAGTGGTCGGTTTGGATCAGAGCGAATTTATAGTGAAAGGCGCAAGATTAGCTTTAGCCTTAAACAATTTCCAGTTGAGTTTGATGGAGGTTGCGGATTCGCAGGAAGATGAAGACATCATGATCGATGAGATGTATTCAATGGTGGTAGGTGATTTTAGTGGCTTTAATATCCGTGAAATGAAAAGTTATTTGATCGCTATGTATCGAGTTTTGTGTGAGGGTGGTCAAGCTGTAATCGTTATGGACTCGGATCACATGGAAGATGATCGTGAAATTGCTTCATTGGTTCAAGAGAAGTTTTTAGTCCGAAATCAGGTTATTTTTGATGACTATGACGGGCATTCACGAAATGTATTGCAATTAGTGAAGTCAGTGGACAGAGGTGAGAAGACAAAGGTGTTCCGTCTTGAAAATCTAAGTCAACTACAAAGGGTATTAGATTTAATTTACTGAGTTAATTTAGAAAGGTTTTATTAATCCGGTCTAGATTGACGCTATAACATATGCCGAGTATAATTCGCGCAGGTGGGACTTGAGGCTGAAACGGCCTCGTCCTATGGAAAGGGAGTGGGACCATGCCGGTACCTAAACGAAAAACTATCCGAGCAAATCGGGACAGCCGAAGGGCAAATATTAAGATGACAGTTTCTCCATTAGTTCCTCTTGAGGGACAAAAAGGGGTGAAGGTTCCCCGCCGCTTAGTGCGGGCCTATAAAGAAGGTTTACTAACACCTGAAAAGCGATAATTGGGCTAGGATAATTCATGGCTATTGTTTTGGATGCTATGGGGGGTGACTTCGCTCCTCAGGCGACAGTAGAGGGTGCGATCAAAGCAGCTGAACTGGGAATAAAAATTCACTTGGTAGGACCTGAGGAACGATTGAGTTCATTATGTGGAATCAACCCTCACATTGACATCGTAAATGCTACTGATGTCGTGGGAATGAGTGATTCACCGTCTGGCGTAATTCGAAGACGTAAAGATAGTTCAATCGTCGTAGGTGTAAAGTTGGCTAAGGAATTGGGAATTCCTTTCGTGTCTGCTGGTAATACAGGAGCTTGTATGGCGGCCGCTTTGTTTACATTTGGTAGGCTTCCGGGGATCAAACGTCCACCGATAGCTTCGTTATTTCCCCAAATTTCAGGTGGGGAATGTGTGATTCTAGACGTTGGTGCGAACGTGGATTGTACGGCTGAAAATTTGCTGAATTTTGCCGTCATGGGTAGTGCATACTGTCAGTTGGCTTTGGGCGTAGCGGAACCTAGAGTTGGTCTAATGAGTAACGGTGAAGAGCGCGGGAAAGGGAATAGTTTAACTCTTGAAGCATACAATCTACTAAGTAAGTTTGTGCCCAATTTTGTAGGCAATGTGGAGGGCTTTGATGTACTAAGTGGTAAGTGTGATGTAATTGTTTGCGATGGTTTTGTAGGTAATATTTTACTGAAAACAACCGAAGGCATCGTAAAGAGCTTTCAGAGTGTAATTCGTAAAAGTATCACTGACTTTTCGTCGATTAGTGCAGATTTGCAGCAAGTGTTGTCTAACCTTACAAAATATAATCCTGATAATAGAGAACATTCGGGCGCACCATTACTTGGTATTGATGGGACCTGTTTTATCGTTCATGGTAGTGCAAATTCTAAGACCATAACTGGAGCTATTCAGGGAGCGAATAAACTTGGTGAATCTGGGTTAGTGTCCAAGATCCGCGACGCAATCGAAGCTTGAGGAGAGTTTCATGACTAAAATTTATGGGGCTGAAGTTAGCGGAGTAGGGAAATGTCTCCCCAAAAAATTTCTTACAAATAATGATTTAACGAAATTTATTGATACCTCTGACGAATGGATAACTACTCGTACTGGAATTAAACAGCGCCATATGATCAGTGAGGATGAAAGCGTTAGTCAAATGGCTTCGGAAGCTGCGCAGCAGGCACTTGATATGGCGGGGGTTGTTCCTCAGGATGTAGGTCTAATAGTTTGTGGAACCTTTACTGCCGATTTTAAACTTCCTTCCGCAGCATGTCTGATCCAAGATCGTCTCGGAGCCTCTAATGCAGGGGCATTTGATATCAACTCGGCTTGTACCGGTTTTATACATTCGCTCATAACAGGGGCTCAATATGTGAAAACCGGTGCCTATGAACATGTTTTAGTTATTGGAGCGGATGCTTGTTCTAGGATGCTGAATTGGGAAGATCGCGCCACTTGTGTATTATTTGGAGATGGTGCCAGCGCAGTACTTTTGAGTCGAAATGAAAATCCAGAGATTGGTGTTCAGTCTCATTTTACCCGAACCGACGGTGGGGGTATGCGTAGTCTGTGGATTTATGCTGGTGGTTCTGATCGCCCAATAGACGAGGAAGTTTTGAAGGAAAAACTTCATTATGTACAAATGTCTGGTAGTGATGTCTTTAAGTTTGCGATTCAAGCGATTAGCGAATCAGCAAATAAGGTAATGGAGCAAGAAGGCCTCGTAGATTCAGATATTCGTTTGATGGTTCCTCATCAGGCGAATCAGCGCATTATTCAAGCTGCTGCGAAGAAGTTAAATATACCTAGTGAGCAGGTTTACATTAACATAGATAGGTACGGGAATACGGTGGGTGCCTCTGTCGGTTTAGCTCTGTGTGACGCATATCATGAGAATCGACTTGAAAATGGTGATAAAGTCTTAGTCGTAGGATTTGGAGCGGGCTTATCATGGGGGGCAACTGTTATTAATTGGAGTTTGAGCTAAAGAGGTACCATGGCTGAAAAAATTGCTTTTATATTTCCGGGTCAAGGTTCGCAAACAGTTGGTATGGGTAAAGATATTTGTGCCCATCACGAAGCGGCTCGATTCATTTTTGCGGAAGCTGACGAGGCATTAGGAAAATCATTGAGTACGATGTGTTTCGAGGGTCCGGAAGATGATTTAGGTTTAACTGTTAATACACAGCCAGCTATCGTTGCTACAAGTTTAGCATTATTTAAGTGTTTCACTGAGAAGGGTCCTCAGCCATCCTTTGTGGCCGGGCATAGCGTCGGTGAATATGCTGCATTAGCAGCTGCGGGTGCGTTAAGCATTCAAGATGTAATTGGTTTGGTAGCTAAACGTGGACAATTGATGGATGATGCTTGTCCTGCCGGAACTGGCGGTATGGCAGCACTCATAGGTATGGATCGTGAAAAAACTCTCAAGATGCTTAATGAAATGGAGCTGTCTGCTGATTATGCTTTGGACTTGGCTGGTTTGAATTGTCCGGGACAAGTAGTTGTAGCTGGTCACTTGGAAGCAATTGACTTCGCAATAAACAATGTGCGTGAATTCGGTGGCCGCATGGGAGTCAAATTAAACGTAAGTGGTCCGTTTCACTCACGATTAATGAAACCTGCAGAGGATGGCTTGAGTGGTCGTTTAACCGAGGCTGACTTTAGTGAGGCCTTGATCCCTGTATTGCCTAATACCCTTGCCAAGTCAGTTAGCGATCCTCAGGAATTGAAGAAGGCACTGATGTCACAGTTAACTCTGCCAGTATTATGGGAAGATAGTGTGCGCTACATGTTGTCAGAGAATATAAATACTTTTGTGGAGTTTGGTGCAGGTAATGTGCTTGCTGGTATGATTCGAAAAATTGATAGAAAAGCTCGAGTTATTGCTGTGCATGATAGTCAGTCCTTAAATACTGCATTAGAGGAATTAGTTTGATGCAGGATTATTTTTCGAATAAGGTTGCTATTGTAACGGGTGCCTCTCGAGGTATTGGTTATGCGATAGCAAATGAACTAGCTTCGTTGGGGTGCAATTTAGCTTTAATTTCGACTAATAGATCCACCATAGATAGCGTAGGTAAAGAGTTAAAACAAAGGCATGGGGTAGAAGTTCTTCCAATGCAAGTTGACGTAAAAGATATTGAGTCTGTGAATCAGGCTGTGAAAGAGGTCATTAGTAAGTGGGGAGGAGTTAATTTTCTCATAAATAATGCCGGTATTACTAGAGATTCTCTGTTAATTAGAATGACGTCCGAAGATTGGGATGAAGTAATAGATACCAACTTGAAAGGTTGTTTTAATAGCGCTAAAGCAGTTTGTAAAACTATGATGAAAAGCAGAGAGGGAGTAATCGTTAATATTACCTCAGTAGTGGGTATGATGGGTAACCCAGGACAAGCAAATTACTCAGCCGCAAAAGCAGGTGTAATAGGTTTTACAAAGACTCTAGCAAGAGAGCTGGCTCCTCGGGGAGTTAGAGTGAATGCAATAGCGCCGGGATTCATAAATTCAAGTATGACTGATAAGATTCCAGATAAAGTAAAAGATGAATTAAAAAACCGCATACCATTGGGTGAATTTGGTGAGGCTAAGGCAGTCGCCGATTGTGTGACATTTTTGTTGTCTCCTATGTCGGCTTATATCACTGGTTCAATTATCCAAGTGGATGGTGGTATGAATATGTAAGAAAGGGGATGTCATGTCTGATATCGCGGATAGAGTTAAAGAAATTGTTGCCAAGCAATTGGGTGCAGAAGACGAAGCCATTACTCCCGAAGCTACCTTTGTAGAGGATTTGGGTGCCGACTCCCTTGATATAGTTGAGTTGGTTATGGCTTTAGAAGAAGAATTTGGATTAGAAATTCCAGATGATGCAGCTGAAGAGATCAAAACTGTTGATTCAGCCGTAAAATATATAGAAAAAAATCTATAATTTTTGTCCACCGAGAATAATCAAATTGATTTGATTATTCTCGGTGTATATTTAAGTTTTTCCAGTATTTGGAGGCCATAAGTGCAAAGAGTTGTGGTTACCGGACTAGGTGCCGTGACCTCACTGGGTCATAGTCTTGAGCAAACTTATCAAGGGCTTATATCTGGTCAGAGTGGGATCGATAGGATCTGCTCGTTCGATGTTAGTAAGCATGCCACACAGATAGCAGCTGAGGTACGAGACTTTCCCTTTGATGATTATTTCACGACCAAAGAATTACGCAAGCATGATCGCTTTTCTCAGTTTGCATGGATCGCAGCGCAAGAAGCGATGGAACAATCCGGATTGATGAATTCTGGTTTCAATTGTGAGCGTGCCGGAATTTTTGTAGGTAGTGGCGTTGGAGGCCTTTTGACGCAAGAATCTACTGCGATTAATTACCAAAAAAGAGGTAGTCGTGGAGTTAGTCCTTTTTTCATTTCTAATTTAATTAGTAATCTTGCTGGAGGTAATATTGCTATTCGTTACGGATTTAAAGGGATTAATTTTTCAATAGTTTCTGCATGTGCCTCAGGGGCTCATTGTGTCGGAGAAGGTTTTCGTGAGATCAGAACTGGACGCCATGATGTAATGCTTGTCGGTGGAGCTGAAGCGGCTATTACACCTTTGACTATTGCGGGTTTTTCAAATATGAAGGCGATGAGTAGGCGTAATGATGAACCTGAGCGAGCTTCTAGACCATATGATAAGGACCGCGATGGTTTTGTAATGGGGGAAGGTTCGGGAATACTGATTTTAGAAAGTCTGGATCATGCTAGAAGTCGTAATGCAAATATTCTTGCTGAAATTATCGGATATGGGGCAACATGTGATGCTCATCACATTACAGCTGTTGCACCAGGCGGCGAAGGCGTTGTTCGGGCTGCAAAGTTGGCCTTAAATGATGCAAAAATCAATGCTGAGTCCGTAAGTATAGTAAACTCTCATGGGACGTCGACGCCTATTGGAGA
This sequence comes from bacterium, assembly GCA_036339875.1. GTDB lineage: Bacteria > Muiribacteriota > UBA6191 > UBA6191 > UBA6191 > JAYZAC01. The sequence goes on from JAYZAC010000187.1 coordinate 8,474, forward strand.
TCGACAGGAAATAGATTTTTTTAATTCAGTATTTGGTGATCATGCCAGAAACTTATGGATTTCTTCATCCAAATCTATGATTGGTCACCTTTTGGGGGCTGCAGGAGGCGTTGAATCCGCAGTCTGTGTCAAAACATTGGTGGAGGGGATTGTTCATCCGACATTAAATCTTGATAATCCTGAAGATGGAGTAGATCTTGATTTTATGCCGGGAGATGCTAGAGAGACAAATGCAGATATTATCCTCAAAAACTCTATGGGGTTCGGTGGCCATAATGCAGCGCTACTCTTTAAACGATTTGATGGTTAAGTAATGAATCATAGCGAGCGGATAAAAGCAGTTGAACAAATCTTAAATTACCGTTTTTTAAATAGGCAATATCTCATTGAAGCTCTTGTTCATAAATCCTATGCGACCCAATTTCAGTTGGGGTTTAATTACGAGAGATTGGAGTTTTTGGGCGATTCATTATTGCAAATGTTTGTAACGGAATTGCTTTACCGTGATCGCCAGACCGATCAAGGTCAGCTTACAAGATTGAGAGCTCATATGGTCAGTCGCATTACTTTGGCAGGTCTTGTGAGGGATATGGATCTTGAGCCCTATGTCTTGGTTCAACAAAATTTAAGAGATGATAAAGGTTTCATCTCGGGAGATTTTTTGGGCGACTTTTTTGAATCACTACTCGCAGCTTTGTATTTGGATGGTGGTGTCGAAGCGAGTAGTACTTTTTTAAGTAGCAAGTTTTCAAATATATCTATTTTTGAGGATTACATTGACTATAAATCTCGTCTGCAAGAATTTTCTTTGAAGGCTACAAAACAATTACCAGTTTATGATACAATTTTAGACGTTGAAGGTTATTTGGCAGTAGTACGGGTTTCCGGTAGCCTTGAGGTTTCTGGGAAAGGCTCCAGTAAGAAAAAGGCAGAGCAAATGGCAGCCAAGCAGGCACTCGAAGTCCTAGTCGCAGCATCGGAGTAGCTTCATGGAAGTATTAAAAGTTTCATCGCGTTCACAGTCGAAAGCAGTGGCCGGCGCTATGTCTCTTATTTTAGAAAAAGATGCAGAAGTCACGATTCAAGCAATTGGGGCTGGGGCAGTCAATCAAGCCGTTAAAGCAATTGCAATTGCTCGCGGTTTTCTTTCTCCCAAAGGTATTGATATTTATATTCAAGTTTCGTTTGTCGAGCTGAGTATTGATGACAAAGAGCGTACTGGGATCAAATTCTTAGTGCTGACTAAAAAATAGAAGTTTTGATATTTGATCCACGAGACGTAATTGAAGCTAATCGTAATGCCATTCAGGTAAATCCTGAAGATTTCTTTGCCTACTACAACCTAGCTCGAGCTTATCAGTACCAGGGTGATTTTCAAGAGGCGGCACTTGCCTTGCAGAAAGCAGTTTTATTGAATCCGACAGACCCTTATGGGCAGCATAGTTTAGGGGAAATTTTTTTAAGGCTCGATCAATCCGAAGAGGCGCGTTTATGTTTTTTAAGAGCTTTAGCTCAGAATACAGATTTTTTACCAGCTTACTTTAGTTTAGCGAGGCTTTTGATCCGACAAGGTCAACTAGAAGAATCCATTCCGAAGCTTAAAAAAGTAATTCAACTTCAGCCTAGATTTCATCAGGCATATAAATATCTTGCCGAGGTCTACTTCGTTATAAAATTCTTCAGAGAAGCTTTTGAGGCAATTTCAAAGGCAGTTGAGTTGGTGCCTGGAAATTTTTTCTATCAGAGATTGAAAGGTCAGATTTGTATAGAACTTGGAGAGTTGGAGCTTGCAAAGTCTAGCTTTCGAAAGGCGAATAATTTGAATCTTGAGGATCGTTATTCCCTAATGAAGTATGCACACTTATTGTTTGATTCGGGCGAATGGCTACCGTGCTTGAGAAGCGTAAATCAGGTTTTAGAGATTGAGCCATTGGATGTAAATGCATTGATGTTAATTGGTCGTTGTCATCTCAAACTTGCAGAGGAGCAAGAAGCTTTCGATGCTTTTTCTAAAGTTCAAAGAGTTGATCCTTTGTGTGAAGAAGTTAATTTGTATTTGGCCGAGATCTTTTGCCGATATGAAAATTGGTCCGAGGTACAACGTTATTTGGGTCTTGTACCAGTTCGATTCAAGAAATCTGTCATTTATGTTAAATGTCTTGCTTCGTTAGCAAGATCACAAGGAAATCTCGATTTAGCTCGAAAAAATTTTGAAAATTTACTTATTCATCCCGAATTAGAGCCAAACTTCATCTTGCAATTAGCGGGAGTATATCGAGATGAGGCTAAAGCGAGAGAAGCTTATGCTGTTCTTGAAGACGGAATTCAGAAATTTGGAGAGAGGTATGATTTCATCGAGATGATGGCTCAATTGATGGATCAGATAGGAGATCATGAGAGAGCTGATGAGCTTATTCGAAGATTATCTGAATTAGAACCCAGTGAAGATCAAATCAAAAAACCTGAACTTATTACTTCAAGTTATCAAGCTACAAAACAGGCTCGGATCAAAGAATTGAATAGTCTTCTAAAAGTTGAGCCAGACAATTTAGAAATAAATATTCAGTTAGGCGATTTGTATTTTGAACTTGGAGAGCTGGAAAAAGCTTCGAGTCAATGGAAGATGGCGCATGCAAATGATCCCAAATGTATCGAAGTTCTGATTCGTCTGGCAGAGATTGAACGTCAAAAAGGTAATATGAGTAATTCTCTTAATCATCTGAAGGATGCTCAAATTTTGGCGCCTGATGATTTAGATTTATATATAAGCGAGTCTCGTCTGCTTTTCGAGACCGGTCAATTGGTCGAAGCTCGAGAATTATTAATGCAAGTTCGTAATAGTTTTCCTGAAGAGGTTCTTCCTCTCTTATTTTTGTTACGAATTGCTCGTTTTGAGGATGATCAAGATGAAATGTTATTGCTAAGTAATGAACTTATGCAACTAGACCCAAGTCATTATTATGCTTGCTTAGTATTGGGTATTCTAGCTCTCAAGAAAGACGATATAGTTCAGGCGGATGATTATTTTGCTAAGGCGATCGAGTCAAGTGGAGGTAATGATAAAGAACCTATTTACTACTTAGGAATAGTGAAAAAGATACAAGGTGATTTACGTTATGCCTACAAATGTTTCAATCGTGTATTGGAGTTATATCCAGAGGATGCATATGCTCACTATCATATAGGCTTGATTTTAAAGTTACGTGGTAATTATGTTATGGCTGAAAAGCATTTATTGCGCGCACGAGATTTAGATCCTGAAGACCTGTTTACTCGCCAGCACTTGGCTATGCTTTATTACGATCAACATAATTGGCAATCATGTTTAGAAGAATTATTAGATGCATTAACTTTGGATGAGTATGATTTCGTTACGAATCTTTATCTGGGGCAAGCGTTCTATGAAAAGAAAAGTTTTGAAAAATCTGTTTTGTATTTGAGGAGAGCTCAAGATGCAAATCCAGCAGATCCAAATGTACATTATCACCTAGCTCTAGCCTATCTTGAGTTAAAGCAAAATAAAAATGCTGAAATTAGCCTAGAAAAGGGTCTTCCTTTGTGTCCAAGAGATAGTAATCTTTACCTTTATTCAAAAGAATTGTTGAGTCGTTTACGTACCTAGAAGAATAAACAAAAATCATCGATATTTCTATTACATCCGGTATTCTACGGCACTTAAATTATTGTGATTCAATCTAATTTAAATCCTTAGTTTTTTTATACCATTTATTTGATGAAGTAGTTTTTCGATTGAGTCAAATAACTTCAACATTGAGTGGCTAGTATTGTTGAATTTTAATATATCACTTTCATTTGCGAGTCTTATTAGATTTTGTAGTTTCAAGGATTGCTTGGTAACGAGTTGGGCTATCTCTAGTCGAATCGTCGAGTCATTTGTAGACGTATTTTCTAGCTGTTCAAAAATTTCTGCCGACGGCATCCTATGTTTAAGCACATACTTCAATGCCTCTGTATATACTGATTTTGGATGGCTCGATTTTAATAAAAGTTTACATTTTTTGAGATTATCTATATAAGTTTTTCTGGCTACTTTAATCTGACTATCATTATGTAAATTTAAATCCGGAGTATTAGATCTAGCAAAACAATTATGAGTTTGACTGATAATCAGTAAGTAGGTAAGTAAATTTTTCATGATATTCTAAATCGGAGAATAGGTTAATCAATTAAACAATTGATTAGAAAACGAGATCGTTTTTGTGTTTAAATCCTGTAGAATGTTTTAACCTATATTTGTTACTGGAGATAAGTGATGACAGAGTGTTTATTCTGTAGAATCGTCAGCGGTGAGATCCCTGCTTCAAAGGTGTTTGAAAATGATAATGTTCTTGGATTTAAGGATATTAATCCAGTTGCACCCGTCCATCTTCTATTTATTCCAAAAATTCATGTTGAAAATTTTTTTGAAGCATCCCAGCATGAAGGGTTAATCGAAGAGATTTTTCAGGGGATTGCCACTTACTTAAGTGATAACAATTTATCTAAAGATCATTACAGGCTAGTTAGTAATATGGGTGAGCGCGCTGGCCAGAGCGTATTTCACCTTCACTTTCATCTTATTGGAGATCGGCCCTTAAATTGGCCACCAGGTTAATATATGTCCTCAAATATTAATCCTCGTAGGCGTATTCTTAAAGGGCTTCAGAAAGTACTTTATAAGGGGCTTAGTCGCGAGGAAGTACTCGAGTCTATTCTTAAGGATTTGCCAAATGATTATTGTTCCAAGTGGACAGCTTTATTTTATGGATGCTTGAGAAGTTACAATTATTTGATGCCTTGGTTGGAACAGGTACGTCTTAGTAGCGGAAAGTCAAAAAAGCTTCCTAAAGAGGTACAGTTGATTTTACTGATGGCTGCACATCAATTTAAATTAATGAGTTCCTTTCCCTCTTATGCGGTTGTTCAAGAAAGTCTGAAGCTTATTCCGAGACAATTTTCTTCTTTAAAGAAGTATATTGGTTTCATTCTTAGAGAAATTGAGCGTTCTGATGTGCCAATTTCTTATGAAATTAAATTGCCAGAGTGGTTACTGAATCATTTTCCAAAACATCTTCGAGTAGATCTTATTGATGAGTTTTGTCAGCGTATAATCGAAGAGCCTTCTTCAGCTTTATACACTAAAAGCCCGATCAGCTCAGATGCCTTTAATGCAGTGGGTCCAAATATTTATACTTTTGAAAATCTAAATAAAGAACAGAGGCTTGGGATGATAGAAAAAGGAGCTGTGTTCGGAGAATTATTGTCTATAAGTATGCCTCTACGTTTTACAGGTCAGCCCCAAAATTATTTAGATCTATGTTCTGCACCCGGTACTAAACTTAGTGTTGCTTTACAAACTTTTCCGCATGCTAAGTTGTGGGCGGTTGAAAAAGATTCGTCAAGGTATAGTGATACTCTCAAGCGTTTAAAATCTAATCCAGCGACAAGTGAGGAAATTCACAGACTCAATTTTGTTAATGCTGATGCAATGGAATGGATGGAGCAAATTACACGAGAATCAATGGATTTCATTCTTCTTGACGCACCTTGCTCCGCTCTAGGTACGATATTAAATCATCCTGAATTTTTAACTCTTAAGGAATCTCAATCATTTGACTACTTATCTGATTTGCAGTTTAAGCTATTATCCAAGGCGCTGTTTTTACTTAAACCCGGTGGTCAATTAATATACAGTGTGTGTACATTCCGAATAGAGGAGTGTGAAATGATTATAAAGAGATGTTCTGAGCAATTTAAGAATATACATTTGGTTGATGATAGTTCTATTTTAGGGGAGAAAGTATTTAAGGCTAATTACGGCCAATATATTTGGGGGGCTCGCGGTAGGGCCAATCAGTTATTTTATTTTCAGAGAATAGTGAAGGAAAAATGATTAAGCTTTGGAAATTACTACGTGGTCTTGTTTTGTTTTTTTTGCTTTTGTGTAGTTTTGCGGTTGGCGTCTGGTTAATGTGGATCGCGCTAGTGGATGTGTTTCATGGTAAATCTATTCTTGTACCGGAATATAGAGGGATCGCATTAAGTAATGCATTAGAACAGAAACCCGCTGGATTAGAATTTAAAGTCGTTGAGCAGAAAGAAAGTCGACGAGCACCGGCCGGAGTAATTATTGATCAGAAGCCAGAGCCAGGTAGCGTAGTAAAGCGTGGTAGAGATATACAGCTAACTCTTTCTCTCGGAGCCTCGAAGAGCCCAATGGTTAGGGTTATTGGTTTAGATCTGAGGAGAGCTGGTCTGGAATTACGTCGAGCTGGATTTCGTGTTGGACGATTAAGCTATTTAGAAGGCCCTACATCAAATGAGGGAAAAGTTCTTGCTCAGGAACCTTTAGAGGGGAGTTTAGCTGGTAGAGAGACAAGGGTATCTTTATTAATTGGGTCTCAATTAGATAAGGCGAGAAGGATTCCCAATTTTAGAGGTCTTAGTTTGCAGCAGGCAACAGATTTATCTGTTCGTGAAAATTGGGAATTAGGAGAGTTGGAAGAGAAGTGGGATCCTCAAAAACCTGAGGGTATAGTACTAAATCAAGAGCCAGTACCAGGATTAGAATGGATTTTCGTACAAAAAAGCGCTAAAATGAGCAAAATACGTCTGGTTGTGAATCGTAAACAGCAAGTTTCTGGTGAATCAAGTCAGGTTTCAAGATGGCAAAGAGTCGAGATAAAAATGCCGCCTGGTTTGTCGCCACGGGAGTTGAGGGTCGAGCAAGTAGATGGAGATGGTGTTTATGAAATCTATAGGAAAACCCATTTACCTGAAGCTATTGTAACGCTTGACGTGCAGTCTCGAAAGAATGGAGTTTTGAATTTGTACATAGAGAACCTTTTTTATCGTCGATTACAGTTAGATGAGGGGATGTAAACTGTGTCAGCTATGTTGGATGAAGTGGCTTTGGAGTCCTCATTTCGGTTTGAGCCGATTCTAGATCTTACGGAAAAAAATTTTTTAATCAAAGGTCGATACAGGATTCTTAAGCTGTACTTTGAAACCACACGTACTAATATTTTTTTAGGTGTAGATGTGAAACTTCGTAGGCAAGTTTTTGTACATGTTGTCAAAAATCAATTCTTTCAGCGGGGAAAAGAACTCAAATCGTGGATTCAAAGTATTCGTACCACTAAGAAAATCAAAGCAGGTGTACATCATTTCGAGATTTTAGATATGGATCTTTGGAAGAAAAAGTTTTTCATTGTGACTGATCATTTCGAAGGTGTTCCATTGTTCAATTTATTGATATCAAAAATGGAGTTACCGTTAGAATTTATTTTGAAAGTTCTCGAGAATATTTGTGATTTAATGTTGCTTGCACGAGACCAAGGTCTGGGCCAGCATCTAGTAAGTCGCGAGGATTTCTTCATTGGTCGTGATGGCTCAATTCATTTGTTAAGGTTTACTCCTCCTCGTTTCAAGCTAGATGCTTCTTCTGAGGAAGGCGCGATATATTTTTTAGGTTCGTTGCTTTATGAATTACTTAGTTCTGAAAAACCTTTCAAGGGACGTAGGGACACTGTCGAAATGGAGCATGCACATTTAGAGGCTGTATTAAAAGTCCGATCTAATCAGACCCAATCAAACATTTTTAATCAAATTTGTGAGCTTTTTGTTCGATCAGCCTCGTCAGCTGTCGAAAACAAGATAAATAACTTGGAACTATGGCGAGATTTCGTTCAGCGTTTGGGTATTCAGGCACAGAAGCTTCAAGAGGATTATGACCAAAAGATTGAAAAAGAGCAGCTTAATTCCGCTTTTGATGTCGTTTATGCTCTTAAGGGTGAACCTGAGGAGCTCACTAAGAAAGAGGAAGTTATACCTCAAGATAAGTTCTCTAGGGTTTGGTATGGATTGGAAAGTGGTTCGAAAGTATCTAATTTTGAGATGTGGTTTCGATGGATCGCTGTCACCACAATTATTATTTCCTTTCTTTATAAATTTTATTGGTCTTGATCTAAAATCTAGTCGATTCTTTTCATTTTTTAGGAGGCTAGTATGAAGATTGCTCCGTCAATATTGACGATTGATTATCTTAATATTCAAGAACAGCTCGAGATTTTGATGGATGAGGGTATTGATATCCTTCATCTAGATGTGATGGATGGTGTTTTTGTTCCTAATTTAAGCTTTGGACCAGCACTTATTAAATCTATTGCTAAGCAATTCAGTGGCTTATTGGAAGCTCATCTGATGATTAAACAGCCTGAAAATAGTGTCCAAAGTTATATTGACGCAGGCTGTAAAAGAATTATTTTTCATCCAGAAAGTACAGTTCATTCCCATAGGCTTTGTCAGCAAATTAAGTCGCAAGGTTGTGAAGTTGGACTGGTTCTTAATCCGGCGACATCATTGAATGAGTTGGATTATTTAATCGATGAATTAGACTTGGTTTTGTTAATGACGGTAAACCCCGGTTTTGGTGGTCAGTCCTATATTCAATCAATGAATAGAAAAATTGAGGCCCTTGTCCGAAAACGGAGTGAATTTGGTCGAGAGAAAGATTTGCTGATAGAAGTTGATGGTGGAGTGAAATCGGACTCTCTAAGATCACTATCTTCGCTCGGGGTTGACTTAGTGGTTGTCGGATCAGGTGTTTTTAATACTAGGCCTGTTCGAGAAAATCTTAGAATTTTGAAGGATAAGTTATGAAAGTACGACGTAATACCTTGAGGTTATTGAAGCATTACTATAAAACCGAGAATTCAGAAGCACTTCTAAGATCGTCATCAAAATTACAGGTTCAAAGTCCAAACTCAATAGTTGCTCGCGCTTACACTGCTCGGGCGCTATTTATGACTTCTAAATATAATCAGGCTGCAGAAATATTTGAAAGCATAATCATACCCTTTCCTCGCTTGAAAAAGTTATATGTAGAATATTTAGAATCATTATGGCTTAGTGGGCAGCGCAGTATTTATGAGGTACAGGCATTTCGTTTTTTTGAATATCATTTTTCGGCTCAAATTTGCTATCGTCTCGGTCGTTTAATGGTCACCCAGCAGAGGTGGAGAAAAGCTTTAAAGTGTTTTTTGCGTTTAAGAGCTGAAGAAGAGGGTAATCTGAGGAAGAGTGGGGAAATTAAATTAAGGGCTTCGCTTGGGAAAATCTACTATTACTTGGGTGACTTTAAAAGTGCTACTAATGAACTAGACGGAGTGAATACCTCAATGTCTTATTATTATCTAGGAAGGATTTACGCAGATCAAAGTAGACCTGGTATGGCTTTACAGCAACTTGAAAAAATACAATCTATTGGTATGAATGAGAGTGCGTTAAGTTTGATGAGAGAGCTTCAAAAAGACTTAGGGTTACTTGATGCAGAACAGCAGACTTTACATAAACTTTTTAGGTTGTATAACGTGCGAGAGGAGCGTTTGAAGGTTTTGGATCGCTTACTTTGGATTGCCGAAAAACGAGATGATCATAGTTCAATTTTGCAAGTTTTAAGGTTAAAGCGTGAACTCGGGGTTCATGGGATTCTAGAACTAAAAAAAGCTGCGGCAGCCTATTGGGATCAAGATAAATATCGAGAGGCAAGTAAGGGGTATGAGAAGCTTTTGATGATCAGCCCATTTGATGAGGAAGCATTAGTTAGACTTTCGGATTATTACCGTCAGGAAGGGAACGAGAAACGCGCTTATCAAGTTCTGAAGAGCTGTTATCTTAGCGGTAAGGCAAATTCAGGTATTCAACTCGAATATGCGGAGTGTGCTCTGCTAATGGATAAAGTTAATGAAGGTCGTGACGTTCTGTTAGATATGATTGAAAAAGGTCAGGAGTCGCCTAGAGTAAATTATTTACTATGGAAAATATATGATAATCAAGGAAAAAATAAGGCGGCTTCTTATTATAAAAAACTATTTCAAAGGTCTAAGGCGGCTTAAGCTAAATAACTTGAGTTGTATATTTGTAAAATTTTGGATTACCTAAAAAGTAGCTTATAGTGCAGTTGAGCGCCTATTTTCTTACAAAAATCTTAAAATCAGTAAGAAAAGCGTAGTAGTCCTCTTGAAATTCATTGTACTTTTGCCTAGACTGAACGAGATTTTGAGGTGAAGAGCGCATCACTAAAGGGTTAAGGTGCAGCTTCATCATAATTGTTTGAATCGTTTACGAGGAGAAATAGATGAACAAATCAGAATTGATTAAAGCTATTGCTGAGAAAGCTTCACTGTCCCAGTCTGATGCATCAAAAGCTTTGGATGCTTTTTTAGGTGCCATCAAGGATTCGTTAAAATCTGGAGATGCAGTTCAGCTGGTAGGTTTTGGGTCTTTTAAGGTTAGTGAGCGTAAAGCCCGCAAGGGAATTAATCCACAGACCAAGCAGGAGATAACTATTGCTGCCAGTAAAATTCCTAAATTTGTTCCTGGAAAGGAATTCAAGGAAAGTATCAAGTAAATTAGTTTATGAGATCCCAGCTCAGGCTGGGATCTTTTTTTTTAATCGAATGTTTTCAGATTAGTGTGGTTGTCAATATTTTTTGACACCCTCAAATTGGTTAGATATACTCACCGACCCCACGACTTTAATTGGAATTTAGTGTGGGCCAGTCTCTTTAGATTTTTGAGGAATAAAATGCGAGAAAACTACACCCCCAAAATAATTATGATAATTTTGGTATTGCTCACAAGTTTGTACGTTGCATTGCCTTCGTTAGGAGTTTTTCCTAATGTTGTCGATCATGATCGCAACGGGATAATAAATGATGTAGACTTCAAAGAATATCATCGAGTAAGACTGCAAAAAGATACCACTATTATGTCTAAGTATGATTCCAACAAAGACGGTAATCTATTAGGACTCGAATGGGATAAATGCTTTGATGAGAATCGAGAGGTTATGGGCCTTACTAAGGATCCAAGGTTTGCTAGAAGATTTTTTAGTCCCAAGCAAATTACTCTTGGTCTTGATCTTCAGGGCGGGATTGACCTGATTTACAGAATAGAATCTGATGAAGAGCTAAAGACTAAGGCGGAGAGAAAAGATTTAATTAGAAAAACAATTCTTGTACTCAAGAATCGCATAGATATTCTTGGAATTACAGAACCAGTCGTCCAGCCTTATAACGAGGACCATATTCGGGTACAGTTAGCCGGTCGATTTGATGAGAAGCAAGTTAAATCTATCATAGGACAAACGGATTTGCTGAAATTCCAATGGGTCGTTGACTATGCTGATTCAGCGTTGAGTTTTGGTAGTCGAGCACAGAGCCCCGAATATGAAATCGTTCGCCAAACTGCTGAAGTAGCCAAAGATGGTTCTTTAATTGACAGTGGTGGTTGGTATCTCTTGCAGCGAAAAACTGTAGTAACAGGCGATGAAATAAACTCAGCATTTACTCGATTTAACGAGTTTGGAAAGCCAGAAATAGGTCTTAAGTTCAGAGACTCGGGTGCAACTAAAATGGCCAATGCTACCAAAAGTATGATTGGTCAGCGCTTAGCAATAGTTCTCGGTGGAGAGGTTTATATGGCGCCTACTGTGCAGTCGCAGCTATCTTCAGATGTAACTGTGGAGGGTAGTTTTGATCTGGAATATGTCAAAGGTATCGTAGGTGTTCTTCGAGCAGGTAGTTTGCCGGCTAAATTAATACCCGTTCTTGAAAATAGGGTGGGTGCTACATTAGGACAGGATGCTGTACAAAGAGGTTTTGTTGCTGGGAAATGGGGATTTTTAATGGTCTTTGTGGCTATGTTTCTCATATACAGGTTTGCTGGAATCTTTGCGAATATTGCACTTTTGTTTAACTTGTTGTTAGTCATTGCGATCATGGTGTTTATGGGGGCTACTTTAACATTGCCCGGCATAGCTGGCCTTATCTTGACTGTTGGTATGGCAGTTGATGCAAATGTTTTGATTTTCGAAAGGGTGCGCGAGGAATTGAGGAGTGGAAAATCGATTCGCGCCGCAATTGATGCGGGCTTCTCTAAGGCTTTTACAGCGATTTTAGATGCTAATGTGACATCATTATTTACTTGTATCGTACTCTTCAAGTTTGGCTCCGGTCCTATTCAAGGTTTTGCTGTGACTCTTGCTATAGGTATCTTAGCTAGTATGTTTACAGCAATTTTTGTAGTTAAGACTTTGTTGGCTAGCTACTACAATAATTCAAATGAGAAAACTATCAGTATTTAAGGAAGTAGTTATGAATCTTAATTTCGTAGGTAATCGTATTACGTTTTATATTTTGTCCAGTATACTGATAATTGCTAGTGTGGGCCTCCTCATTAGCCAGGGGCTTAACTTCGGTATAGAATTTAAATCGGGTTCTGTATTCCGTCTGTCATTTCAAGAAGAGGCGACTGTTGATGATGTTCGAAAGATTTTGGAGCTTGATAAGTTCAAGAAATATTTCCAGAAATCTCAGGTTCAAGAAATATCGGCAGCCGACGCAATAGGTAGTTCTCAGAAGGAATTCTTCGTAACTTCTGATTTTATTGCAGGTAATACTGGGGCTGAATCTATCGACCGTCTAGTTGAGCAAGAATTTAAAAGTATTTATTCCAGTGCTAAAATTCACGAATTCAACAACATTGGTCCTGCTATAGGTGATGATCTGAAAGAAGCAGCTATTTTTTCGATCATTTTTTCAATCTTTGTAATAATATTCTACATCAGTGTAAGATTCGAATTTCAGTATAGCATCGTATCAATTGTTGCCTTGGTGCATGATGTGATGTTTGTCTTAGGGATTTTTGCTCTGACCCAAAGAGAATTCTCAGCCAGTACAATTGCGGCTATTCTGACGATCATCGGTTACTCATTGAATGACACAATAGTTATTTTGGATAGGATTCGTGAAAACGTTCGTTTGATGAGGAAGGATTCAATCGATCACATTGTAAATGTTTCAATTAACCAGTCTTTGTCAAGAACCTTCTATACTTCAATGACGACGATGTGTCCGATTGTGATTCTATTTTTGTGGGGCGGCACTGGAGTTGCTAATTTTACTTTTGCCATGTTGCTGGGAGTTATTGTGGGGACATACTCGTCAGTATGTTTAGCGAGTCCATTACTTGTTACTTGGGATAAAAATAAGAATAAGAAGTCTGAGAGTGTTTCCGATAACACTCAGGTGGCTGCCTCCAAATCATAGATATTCGCCGGCTCAGGGTTTAGATAACTTTGTGAATCAAGTAAAACCAGCTGGTAATCGTCAAGATGATAGTGATGTCGGCTCTGCCAAATTTATATTCGTGAACTGATGTTCTCGGTGAGTCGGGTTTAAAGCCTCGAACTTCCATTGCTATAGCGAGTTGGTCTGCGCGTTCTAAAGCTGAATTAAAGAGTGGTATTAAAAGGCTGGTGAAGCAGTTAAACCTTTTTTTAATTGAACCACTTCTAAGGCTAGCTCCTCGAGCAGTTTGCGCCATAAGAAGTTTTTGAAATTCTTCCATAAGTACTGGGATGAATCTGAGGGAAATCGAAAGCATTAGACTAAACTCCGCTACGGGAAATTTGAATAGTCTTAATGGTTTTAATATTCGTTCAACTGCATATGTTATTTGAACTGAAGAGGTTGTTAAGGTGAGTAGCGCTGAAGCTACAACTACAAGAATTAGTCTCAGACAGTAAAATACTCCTCGCTCAAATCCCGCTTGCGAAATCTTTATAAATTTCCATTCAAAAATTAATTCTGAATTACTTGTATCGGTTAGTGCGTGTATAAAAAATGTTATTAGCATCAGTAATAACAATGGTTTTAAGCCATGTAATATCATGCTAAATGGGATTTTACATAACCAAAATGTAAGTGTTAAGAGTGGAATAACAGCTAATAATTGAAGAAGTTGATCGAGTTGGAAAATCAGTAGGCAGAATATGAAAAGTAGGCTCACTTTGTGTACGGGGTGGCTTTGATGTAGTAGGCTTCGACCTGATATATATTGGCCGATTATGAAACGAGCCTGCATATTCATACGATCATAATAATGGAATGTCTATAACTATAAAAGTGAAACTGAAGATCCATATTTTTTTATTTGTTTGAGTAATATAGTCTGTGTTTTTTGATTATGTATTGATACGAGGTTACAATGGGAATCTCAAGAGTCAGTATGGGTAATTGGCAGGAGGAGAAATGCGACCGGAAATTTTGGGGCTTATCTTGGCTGGTGGAAAAGGTACTAGGCTAGAGCCTCTGACATCTTTTCGATCCAAACCAGCGGTTCCGTTTGGTGGTAGATATAGAATTGTTGATTTTGTGCTAAGTAATTTCATTAATTCTGGAATTTATTCGATCTATGTTTTAACTCAATTTAAATCTCAGTCCTTAACTGAGCATATTAATGAGGCTTGGCGGTTTGGGTCTTTACTGGCAAATCAATACATTACCTGTGTTCCAGCCCAAATGAATACGGGCGACTCTTGGTATATGGGTACTGCTGATGCGATCTATCAAAATATAAATTTGATTAGACAAGAAAATCCATTTTTGACCGCTGTATTTGGTGGAGATCATATATATAAGATGGATGTTTCTGCTATGGCAAAATATCATCATGAGAAGTCCGCAGACTGTACTGTTGCAGCTCTACCAGTACCTTTGGAAGAAGCTACAGAATTTGGGGTTATTCAGGTGGATTCAGATTGGCGTATCATAGGGTTTCAGGAAAAGCCTTCCAACCCCATTTCACTCCCTAATGATCCTACTCGGGCTCTTGTTAGTATGGGGAACTATATTTTTAATACCCGTCAACTGATTAATGAATTGGAAGAAGATGCTGTCAATGAAAATTCGTCTCATGATTTTGGAAAGGATATTCTGCCTAAAATGAAAGATTCGGGGCGTCTGTATGCCTATGACTTTGGTCGGAACATAATTCCAGGAGAGCCTGTAGAATCTAATAGTTACTGGCGTGACGTTGGAACGTTGGATGCTTATTATGAGGCTAACATGGATTTACGTTACGTCAATCCAGCGTTTAATTTATATAATAAGGAATGGCCTATTCACTCTAATACATTGAGGCTACCTCCCGCTAAATTCGTCCATTTAGGGCCTCACAGAACTGGTCAGGCGATTAACTCTGTAGTTTGTGAGGGGGTTATAATATCTGGGGCGGTGGTCAAAGACAGTATTATCGGGCCTAACGTGCGAGTCAATAGTTTCAGCCAGGTCGATGGTTGCATCATAATGGAAGGCGCTGAAATAGCCCGTAATTGTAAAATAAAGAATGCCATTATCGATAAGCATGTAAAGATTCCTGAAGGTACTGAAATAGGATACGATGCTGAAAAGGATAGGGAAAGATACGAAACGGTAACTGAAAGCGGTTTGGTTGTAATTAAAAAGGCTAGACGCTTTTTAATGTAGTGTTTCTATCAGCTCTGATATAATCTTGGCCAACACGTAGGTCTGATCTTAAGCTGAGGTCTAGCCTTCGATGGGGGTTGTAATGCGAACAGATTATCGTAGTTTAGAAATGGCTGGAAATGCGAAGCCAGCTTTTGATCGTTTTCTGAGTGATTTCGAAGAGCAGTTAAATGATACAAATGTCGATAATTATGCGTTAGTTTGTGAAACTATTTACGAATTAGAGACGGGTAAGAAGGGTTATCAAAAGGCTCTTGAGAAGGCTTTCGAGCAAAAAGATTTGGCTTCACAGGTGAAATTAGCTTCAATGAATCCGAGGTATTCTGCTCAGGAGTCCGAATATTACGGCGATATAGATGTGGAGAGGTATGAACGAAACAAGCCCCTTCACTGGATGTGGACGTACTTTGATAGGCTACCCGTTGGACGTAATACTCTAATTGGATTTCCCTTTCGTAGAATAATGGGTGGCTATATGTTTGCATTTTTGGGTGAAGATGTGAAGATCTTTCACAATGTGGAATTTACATATGGTTACAATCTTTTTATTGAAGATGGTGTTGTAATTCACAGAGATGTAATGCTGGATGATCGCTGTGGTATCCATATTAAGAAAAATGCTTCGATTTCAGATTTTGCAAACATTTACTCTCACAGTCATCATGCTGACGATATTATGGAT
>JAYZAC010000188.1:0-30488 GCA_036339875.1 bacterium
ATTTTCTACCGCTGACTACTTTAAATCCATGAATAAGGATTGTTTTTATCCATATGCCAGTATCGTTTTTAATATTAACGACCCCGAGGCTCATTATCATGTACCACTTTTAATCAGTGGTTTCGGGTTCTCTACCTACCGAGGAAGCTAATCATGACAAGTACTTTTGAAACTTATGATGTTAACTCAATTATATCCAAACTCAATGAGGCCAATGAGCTCTTTGTAAAGATTTACCCCGGAGAAAGTGCTAATCGTCAACCCGTCCATACAGTCTATGGTGGCGCAAATCTGTTTAAGCACAATACCGCTGAAAAGTTCGGTAAATTATCACAAACAGCATTATATCAGTATGCTCCTAATTTCGTTGTTCTGGCTCACGCTCTAAAATTACCTGGTCATGAAACACTGCCAGTTACCGAAGCTGAGATATCGCGCCTAGTAGACTCTGTGAGTGAATTAGGGGTGGATCCGAGTAACAAACAAATATGGCTACCGTTTACGGTCTACCGTCAGGTTAAGCAAAAATTAGAATCTGAAGCACTGGAAGATTTTCGAATTGATTTTGAAGATGGATTTGGTAATCGTCCTGATGATGAGGAAGATGCAGTAGCTGTTCAAGCAGCTCGCGAAGTCGCCACTGGCATGCAAAAAGGTACTCTACCCCCTTTTATTGGAATACGCATTAAACCCTTTAACCGTGAAGCAACTGCCCGCGGAGTTCGCACATTAGATATTTTCGTTACTACTCTTTCAGAGTTAACCGGCGGAAAACTTCCTGAAAATTTCGTGGTAACTTTACCTAAGGTTGAGATACCCGAGCAAGTGGAGGCTTGTGTCGATCTATTCGAAGTTCTTGAAGCCAACACCCAACTCAGTTCAGGCTCCTTAAAAATGGAAATTATGATTGAAACTACTCAATCAATCATAAACTCAAATGGAGAGGCCACTATCAGAACCCTGGTTAATTCAGCTCGAGGACGCTGCACTGGTGCACATTTTGGCACCTATGACTACACTGCGTCTTGCGATTTGATCGCTGCGCATCAACTGATGGATAGCCCTGTTTGCGACTTTGCCAGACATGTTATGAAAGTAGCTCTTATGGGAACCGGTATTTTCATCTCCGATGGAGCCACCAATGTAATGCCCGTTGGGCCTCATAGAGCTTCTGAAGGTAATAGCCTTAACCCGGTTCAGATTCAAGAAAATGTTGAAACCGTTCATAAAGCGTGGAAGCTAGACTATGATCATATAATGCATTCCCTAAAGCACGGTTTTTATCAGGGTTGGGATCTACATCCTGCTCAATTGCCAGTTCGCTATGCAGCTTGTTACACATTTTTTCTTGAATCCTATCTTGAATCTGCCACACGTTTAAGAAACTTTGTAGAAAAAGCTGCTCAAGCAACTTTAAGCGGAGATGTTTTTGACGATGCTGCAACTGGTCAAGGTCTATTAAACTACTTCTTGAGAGCCCTTAACTCCGGCGCAATCTCTGATAAAGAACTTCAATTAACGTCACTAAGTCTGGCTGAGATCCAGACAAGATCGTTTCTGAAAATTCTGGAAGGTAGATCTAAACTGTAGGTATGAATTTAGAAAGTTTTCGACCAACCCCACGAATTTTAATGGGCCCCGGCCCCAGTGATGTTCACCCCCGAATATTAGAGGCTTTATCGCGTCCTACAATTGGTCATCTGGACCCTCAGTTCCAAAAACTGATGTCAGATATTATGCCAATGCTCAGGGAAGTTTTTCAAACCAGCAACAAACTAACTTTTCCCGTCTCCGCGCCAGGTTCTGCTGGCATGGAAACTTGCTTTGTGAATTTAGTCGAACCCGGCGATAAGGTGATTGTTTGTCAAAATGGAGTCTTTGGCGGAAGAATGAAAGAAAATGTTGAGCGCTGTGGTGGTTCTGCTATCCTCGTTGAGTCTCCGTGGGGTAGAGCTGTAGATCCTCAAGAAGTAGAAGCAGCCTTGAAACAGAACCCGGATTCTAAAATTTTAGCGTTTGTTCATGCGGAAACGTCAACAGGCGCATTAAGCGATGCTAAAGCGCTATCGAAATTAGCTCATAAATATGATTGCTTATCAATTGTAGATACAGTTACCAGTCTTTCAGGCAGTGAACTACTTGTAGACACTTGGGAATTGGATGCCGTTTACTCCGGAACTCAAAAATGTCTTTCCTGTGTACCAGGCATATCCCCAGTTACATTTTCTAATCGAGCACAAGAAAAAATCAGACAGCGCAAGCAAAAAGTGCAAAGCTGGTTTCTTGATTTAGGACTAGTCATGGCTTACTGGGATGAAAAGAGTAAAAGAACTTATCACCATACTGCACCTGTTAATGCCATGTATGCACTGCATGAATCCTTACTAATGGTTCTTGAAGAAGGCCTTAAAAATTCTTGGAGTCGACATCTGAAACTTCATAAGGAACTGGTAAGTGGATTAGAATCTCTGGGACTAAAAATGTACGTTCCTCCATCTGAAAGGGTTCCACAATTAAATACTGTTCTAGTTCCAGAGGATGTTAATGAAGCATTTGTAAGATCTTTTCTATTAAAAGAGTATAATCTTGAAATAGGTGCTGGTTTAGGCCCCTTAGCTGGTAAAGTTTGGCGAATAGGATTAATGGGCCAAGCTTGTAATCGAAGTAATATCGCACTTTGTATCCATGCACTTGAAGAAGCGATCAGGAAAAGTCGAGCTTGAGGAGGATTAATTGGAAGCTATACTAGAAGCCTTTAGAATCTTCTTTCGATGGGCCCATGTTCTTTTTGGGATTTTGTGGATCGGAAACTCATTTTTCTTCAACTGGATGATTAACAGTTTTGAGAAACCTGAGCAAGAAAAAGAGGGTGTAGAAGGCGAGCTTTGGATGCTCCATGGTGGAGGTTTTTTTCAAGTTGAAAAGAAAAGTCTTGATCCACGTTGGATTCCAAAAATACTGCACTGGTTTAAGTACGAGGCCTACTTCACCTGGCTAACAGGATTCATTTTGCTTACTTTGGTCTATTACTTGAGTGGAGGAATGTATCTAGTTAAAGACGGTAGCTCCATCCTCCCCTATCAAGCTAGCCTGATTGGACTATTTTCACTTATCATTGGATGGCTGATTTACGACCTTCTATGGAGATCCCCGTTAGCAGATGATGAGCCTTTATGTTCACTGATTACGTTTCTGTTCCTATGTTTAGAAGCTTACGTATTATGTCAACTTTTCTTAGGTCGAGGAGCGTATATCCATATGGGCGCAATACTCGGCACGATGATGGCAGCTAATGTTTTTATTCACATTATTCCTAATCAAAAAATAATGCTAAAAGAAGTTGAAGCTGGTATTCCACATGATCCACTACTAGCAATTCGCGCAAAACAGCGATCTAGGCATAATAACTATTTTACATTTCCCGTCATATTTATAATGCTTAGCTCCCATTTCCCGAGCACCTATGGTGTAGAGAATAACTGGTTAATCTTAATCACTGTGTTCGTTGCTGGTGGTGTAATTAAACATTTCTTAAATATCAAAAATGAATTCAAATATTGGCTAATTGCATCAATTGCAACCCTTCTCAGCGCTATCGTATTGATACTAACCATTGTGGCCCCACCGGCTCCAGGTACTTCGCTATGGGTTATTGCTAAAGACTGGTCTCAAATTCTAGGGCGCTTTGCTCATGTTATGGTTGCTATTCTGTGGATTGGAAATTCCATGTTCTTCACATGGCTAACCTTAAGTTTTCGTCCTCAAAAAACTCCTGAAGATGGAGTAGATGGAGAAGTTTGGATGCTTCATGGTGGTGGTTTTTTTCATGTCAAGAAAAGACCCCTTGAATCGCGCTTTGTGCCCAAGACACTGCACTGGTTTAAGTGGGAATCTTATACGACTTGGCTCACTGGTATGTTTATGATGATCGTGGTGTATTATTCATCAAACGCTATCCTTCTGATGGCACCAGACAGTACTGTCTCCCCTATTTTCGTTATCCATCTGGGAATAGTTTCACTGTTCGTGGGCTGGTTACTATATGATTTACTGTGGAGAACACGAATAAGGCATATTCCCGAACTTGGAATCACAATTTCACTGCTAGCCTTATCTGCATTTTCACTAGTCTATCTTGAATACTTTTCAACTAGAGGAGCATACATCCACATAGGAGCTCTCCTTGGAACAATAATGGCTGCAAATGTTTTCTTTCACATCATTCCTGGACAGAAAAAAATGATGTCAGCTGTTGAACGTGGCGAAATACCTGACCCCGCTTGGAGTAAACACGCAAAAACACGCTCTATGCACAACCACTATATGACTTTCGCAGTGTTATTCTTTATGCTAAGTAGCCACTTTCCTACAATTCATGGTCATCCTTTGACGGCTATCTGGATTATTGCAATTCTGATAATAACCGTAGTAATCAAGTATATTCTTAATTTCGAATTACCATGGATGGAGTTATTGAAAGTCGGGGTTGTCGCTCCGATTGCAGGCTTGTACGCTAGTCTGCATTTTCTAATCAAAGATGATTCTAATCGTCAAGGTATGATACCTGGTATCAGTTCAGGTGACAAAGCAGTCCTTGGTCTACTCAGCAGCACTTCTTTCATGATTTTGGTTGTCATGAGTGGGGTATTTCAAACGGCTCATCGTAACTATGATCAGACTGACACGCCACTTGCTGTTCAAATGGTTAGTTCAGCAACAGCATTTAAAATAGTGCAGGCCAGGTGTACCACATGTCATAGCCGTAAGCCAATGGATACAAGTATGCCGGCTCCCGCTGGAGTTTATTTTGATACTCCCAAAGATATTCAAAAGTTTGCCTCCAGAATCTATGCACGCTCGGTCGCCAGTAAAGCTATGCCAATGGCTAATAAGACAGGCATGCTAGATAAAGAACGAGAAATATTGGGCAAATGGATTAATCAAGGCGCTAAGCTGGACCCTCAAAACTAAGTCATGCAAAAACCTGTCATCCAATGCATTCTCGCTGCTGGAGAAAGCCGTAGAATGGGTTCAGTGAAAGCGTTAATTAAATTCCAAAATAAATCATTGATTCAACATCACCTTGAAAGATTCGATGGAACTTCAATCGTAGTTCTGGGTTGTCATAGCGATCAGATCTTAGATTCTGTAGAAATCAATGAGTTTGTAAAAAATGATCATTGGAAAAATGGTCAGTTTAGTTCTATACAAAAAGTTTTGAACCAAGTACCAAAAGGCTTCGATGCATTTGTACTACCAGTGGATCATCTTCCTATCAAAAGATCGACCTACAGTTCACTAATCGATTCAAGAGTTGAACGTTTTTCAGTAATACAACCATCTAGAAAAGGTGAAAATGGACATCCCGTTTTACTAAGCGAGAAATTTATCCAAGAAATTTTAAACTGTGATTCAGTAAATAACAGGCTAGATCACTTAATCCATGAACTTCCATTAAAATACAAAATTCAAAAAGAAATTATGGATCCTGCCTGTTATAAGAATCTCAATTTACCCTCTAGTTTTAGTGAAAGAGTTAGTCTCTAAATATGTCTAATTTTTCATTTAGCAAATTAATTAAAAACTTCTATACCCTTCTGATATCACTCATTATTCTCGTTTTAGGTATTTCCATATACATTAGCTTTGAAGTTAGACACAAACAGTCGCAATTAAAAATAGAGCAAAGCAACTCCCAAAAAATAGATACTTTAGTACATGGTCTTAAACTACGATACGATGACATCTTAGGAAATCTGAATCTATCAAATAATTCAGCACAATCATCTGCAAAACAAATTAGCACATTAAAAGTTCAAGAAAATATCTACTCACTTATCCTGGAGCTTTTGAATAAATTAAATCTTACTGAGAATGATCTACCTTCCAAAATTTCGCTACATAAATCCGAATCAAAGACATCGCTCAAACAATTAGACAAATTAGTCAAACTTCTCCAAATTCACAACGAGGCTATTAATGAAGAATTACATAAAAAGCTTCTTCACCCAGAAGAATTCAAACGACTGAGCAGTAAATTAAAATCAGAAAATAAAAATCGGTTTCAAACGCCTTTTAGGCTTAATGTTTACCAACTAAATAAACACTTACACAAAAGACAAGTTGAAAGATTCCAACAACTTTCCAATCGAAGAGAATGGAATGTAGATTTCATCGGCGATTTTAACAATAGATCGATAACTCTAAATCGTTTTGATGCTGATTTTATAGATAAATTAGATGGGATGAAAGATGGAGAATATAAACTTAAAACAAAGTTAAGAAGTGGATCGCTTCTAACTGTCTATGTAGAACGAGTAACGTGGAGTCTCCCAAATAGTAACAAAGAAAAAAACCAAACTGTACTCAATCATAAATTTAAAATGCGGGATGATATAGATCAAAACGTCCTTGACCAGATTGAAGTAGAAAGTCCAATGATTATAGTAGCTTGCTACCTTCTTTCCAAAAAGACTTTTTTTGGAGAAAGCGCACATCCCTTCTTTAGTGGTGCGGAACTATTTATAAAACAGCTTCGTAATTATGAAAAAGGAGTTGATACAAATCATTTAATGTTTCATACGGCTACGTTTCCACCAAATATCAGCGAGTTTAATGCAGATTCTGACCAGGTCTATATTTTTCCCCGAAATGCTATAGTCCTGATGTTAGATAAACCTTGGTTGATGCGCTCTCTGGTCTCTAATTTTCTTGAACATAAACAATTAGATAATATATATGTTGAATTTAATGATAATGAATCGAACTCAACATTTTATAAATTAAATCACTTCAATAAAGCTATCTCCTTTAGTAAGCATCAAAATAATGGCAACCTCAAACTTCATTCTGGAGTCTCATGGAATAAAGGCACACCTGTTCATACCATCGAAAAAATTAATAATGAAAAGACTGTCTTAACTTCCAAAGTAATCAATTTAGGTTCAAAATTAAAATTTCGCGTATACCTGTGGCAATCAATAGATAGCTTTAATAGCGCTTTGTACCTTGATTACCTCTGGTTATTTTTGTCATTAGTTATAATTTTTTTAATCGCTAATATCATAAGGAAAAATTGGAATAGACTCCAAGATGACATGCAGGAGTGCATTAATCTGGTTGTCTCAGATGCTAGGACTTTTAGATCAGCATCTCGGAATGAGCTTAAAATTCTTGCTCAGTCGATAAGCCAGTTTAATCAACAAGTCAAATGGCGCAAAGAATTTACTCTATTAAAGCGTCGTATTCTTCATGTAATAAATATGCCTAGACTCGAACCTAATCAATATCTTGAAGAATTAGATTATGCCTGCCGTGATACTGCTGATCGATTTAAATTCAAAATTATATCGCATACTGAAAACTCTCCGTATACGATACAAGTTAAAATCGGAAGTAGCTGGCAAGAGGAACTAAAAACTTCTGATTCAATCCTTAATTTTCGATTCAATGGACCATTAAGACAACTAGAAATTGAACAATTGAATCATGATTTACTAACTTTAGTTCAGCGTGCTGAAATACAAAATCACCTCAGAAAATCAGACCAGCTAGAAGCTGATGTAGAATTGAGCCAAAAACTACAAAGAGTACTAGATCCAATAACTAATCAGAGTGAACTACTGCCCGATAATATTCTCATAGAGCCGGTGCTAGTTCGTACTAATCAAATGCAATTTGATGCAATGGATCAAATCGTAACTAATAAAATGATCAGTATCTATCACATTGACATAAATGATAGAGGTCTTAGCTCGGCTTTACTTTCAACTAGTCTTAAATCAATACTTCATAGTCTTCTACAGTTCAAACATAAACCATCAGAAACCTTAGTTGAATTTAATGCGATGATCTTAAGTCAAGATATCGTTAATCTATTTGTCAGTTGTGCAGTCTTACAAATTGATCTTGAGCATAATACATTATGCTTCGCCTCGGCTGGACACGCCGGACTTTGGATGAATGCTGAGAATGAATACACCTGTTTGCATCGCCAAGGTATTCCCTTAGGAATACAAACTAAACCGAACTTTGAAGATTGGTCTCAAGCACTAGTTAGAGGAGATTTCTGTTTATTCAACAATAGTATTCACCTAGCGAATCAATTGCCTGATCAGCATATCTACAATCAAACAAACGATCTTAAAGATATAACTAATACAATTATGAATAAAGCAAAAGAAGATAATCTTGATTTTGATTATTGTGCATGGTTTATAAGGATTTTATGAGGCGCCCAATATCACATGAAATTTTGATTAGTCTCTCGATACTTTTTGGGCTTAGCACCTTGCTTCTAGCTTGGCTATCTAATAACTACAGAAATAGTAAACTAGATATAGAAATCGATAATTTTTTTGTCTCTACTTCAATAGACTATAACGAAAATGAAGCCAAATTTACGGAGCGCTTGAAACAAATTAAAAAATATATTTCTAGAAGAATAATCAAACAAAAACCTAGACTTACTAAAAAGATAAACAAAGCTATTATTGATAAAGGACAAGTATCAAAAAAAATAGATAGAATCGCGAAGCTTTATCTACACAAAAGACTCTTAGAGTCTCGTAAAAAATTTCCCTATCTTAACAACGAAAAATTACTTACATTCGAATACACTGATCTGCATAAGTTTTGGATAAATTATCGAGGTGGCTATTTAAAACAACCTGAAATAGACAAAAGGATTCACGCGGTAAGTAGTAGTCCACACAAAGCAAAGTATTCACTGGCAAATATTTTAACTAGCATTTACACGAAACGTGTAATGGGAAATAAGAATGTAGAGTATTTTTACGACTCAATTAAGTCAATGCACGGGATTCAATTTGATCCTTCGAAAGCAGAATTTCAAGCAATTGAAATACTCGGTGCGAGTCGCGAATTTCTATTTTTAGGTCTTGAGTTAAACGATTCAATTCAGCAAAAATTAATTACTCATAAACAGATTCTCTCCACGAGTAAAGAGAAACTTTACATTGGATTTGTTGCATGTAAATTAAGTCTTATGGAGGTGTATAAAAAACTACCCAATGTATACCAAGATCTACAATCTCCACTAAAGAAATTTAATAAATTTGTAATTCTCAATGCCTCAAATCAGTCTGTAGGTGAGCCTGTAAAATTAAGTGCTTTGAATGATCTACTTAAGTCATCACAAGGCTCACTACGATTACGGGCCTACGATTTTAAAGATCGTCCGTTTTACATTAATGTAATAAAAGAGACTAGATACAATAAATTCTTTCACATATTTGTATACGAAGCTCATGCTCGTTATGCACTATATAAAGAAGAACTGAAACATTACTTAAATTTTTATCTACTCATTGTAATTTCTATTTTTGTAATTGCTATTGGTATTGTTAGAGGCCTTACTAGTCCATTAATAGAGCTTAATAAATTAGTTCAAAAAGCTTCAGACGACCTACAAACAACTTCGTTATCGAAAATGAATCCCAAATTCATGGAGATCTTTGTTTTAAAACAAGTCTTTATAAGTCAAATTGACAAATTACGAGATGAATTTACGATGTCATCAAAATTGGTAGACTTTCAAGAATTTCTACTAAAAAGGCCCGCAACTAAGGATGCCAAAGTCCGATTAGAAAATCTACTCAAAGAATACTGTGCAGAGGATTGTGAAATATCAGACATTTTAGAAAGTAAATCTTCAAAAGATATTAATTTTGATAATGATTTTTATTTAGAATGGTGTCGCTATAATGACAGTCTTATTCTTGAAAAAGACTACCGAAATGCAACGCAACAAAAAAAAGAGTTTCAACTTGCTCAGGATATTCAACATCAGTTACTTCCTAGCAATGATTTTTTAAATGAGAATGTTCATTGCTTTTATTTAGCAGCTAGATATCTCGGTGGCGACTTCTACGATCTACTAGAAGTCGATTCGGATTCTTATTTTTTGATTGCTGATGTTTCTGGGAAAGGTCTACCTTCAGCACTTTTTGGAGCCGCGGCAAAGTTTTTCCTAAATGTCCAATTAAAAGCTAATCAGAGTCTAGAATATACTATGAAAATTACCAACTATTATCTTTGTGGACTTCAACAGCAAGGCTTCTTTTGCACACTATTTTTAGCATCTTGGAATTCGAATTCAAGAACATTAAATTATTGCTCAGCAGGCCATAATAAAATGTATCTTCTAACACCTAAAATTCATGAATTGAATGCAAGTGGACTTCCACTAGGTTTTATAGATATGGCAAACTACAAGATGGGGCAATTCAAAAATGTGCCAAAGGATTCCTTATTAGTACTTTATACAGATGGCGTAACGGAAGCTGAAAATCAAAACCAAGAATTGTTCGATAATTTAAGACTAGAGAAATTGTTAGAAGAAAATTCAACAAAAACACCATCTAAACTTTCAGATGTAATCATTAAATCGCTAACCGATTTTACTGAGGATGCGGAGCAAAGTGACGATATCACTTATGTACTAGCTCGACTTTGATATTAACAGTTTTAAAGAGAAAGAAGCGTATGATGCAAAAACTACTAGAATCACAACAAGATAGCATTCCGGGTATTCATTTTTTGGCAGAAAATTTCTCTAAACTAAAGAATTATCCTTTTTTGCAAGAGTTAGTTTCTATGCTATTAGTTCTATTTTTGGGATGGATATCCTATTACTTATTCAAGCATTATATTGTTCGATTTTTAAATCATCTTTTAAGTCGTTTTGAGCATCCCTGGTTAGCCGCTTTGATAGATAATCACCCTGTCTCACATATTGCCAAACTAGCTCCTCTTGTCATTTTCTATTATTACACTGGACTGATTGACCACGGGCTCGCTGATATATTTAGAAACTTTTGTCTTGTTGGAATGCTATGGGTGGCAATGATTATCTTAGATGATCTTCTAGATACCGCCGAGAGCATTTATGATAAATATCCAATTAGTCGCTCAAAGCCTATTAAAGGATACATTCAAGTCGCTAAAATCATTCTTTATTCACTTCTTATAATTTCATCCGCGGCAGTAATTATCGGAAAGTCACCTCTGTATTTCTTGAGTGGTTTGGGGGCCATAACCGCTATCCTACTATTGGTATTCAAAGACACTATTCTGAGCCTCGTAGCCTCAATTCAAATTGCCACCAATGGCATGATAAGAATGGGAGATTGGATTAGCATGCCTAGTTTTCAAGCTGATGGCGATATTGTTGATATCGCATTGCATCATGTAACTATACAAAATTGGGATAAAACCTTAACTACAATACCCACGCACAAGTTTCTCGATACTCCTTTCAAAAACTGGAAAGGAATGTCTGAATCTGGAGGGAGAAGAATCTGTCGCTCAATTTATATTGATCTCAATTCTGTTAAGTTAGTGGATAAACAATTAATCTCAAAACTTAGTAAAATAACGTTGATTCATGACTATATTAATCGTCGTCAATCAGAAATAGATAGCTACAATCAAGCGAATAACACTGATATGGCGTCTAAAGTCAATGGAAGAAATCAAACGAATCTAGGAATTTTTAGGCAATACCTTCAAAACTATCTAGATGCACATCCAAATATTTCGAATGATATGACTAAACTAGTTCGTCAACAGGCCCCCACAGAAAAAGGAGTACCAATACAACTTTACATTTTCACAAACACAACTGTTTGGGCTGATTATGAATCAATTCAATCTGATATCTTCGATCACATATTTGCAACTATTCAGGAGTTTGAATTGAGATTGTTTCAAAATCCAACAGGCAATGATCTTAAAGAATTAAAAGATGTGAGTAATTAAGCAAGATCTTCCGGACTGCAAAGCTCTCCATCGATTAAAATACTTCCCTCACAGTTTTCAAACTGAACTCCGCTTATATTGCTAGCCGAAAAATCGGTATGATTAAAATAAACCTCGCAAAAACTAACACGCTTTAAGTCGCAATCCAGGAATGTTGTATTGGAAAGGTCTGTATCCTTGAACTTAGCACCACTCAAATTAGAGCTATCAAAGCATGATCCTGCTAAATCAACATCTACAAATTCACTGGAACTCAAATCAGCACCCATTAGTTTTGACGACTTCAAATTAGCGTTTTTAATAAGCAATCCCGATGCAGAAGTCTTACTGAAATTACAATGTTCAAGGTCCACGTCATCGAATTCACAACTTATAAGTTCAGCAGAGTCAAAATCGCAACCTCTCAAGTCAGCATCTTTAATTACGAAATCATTTAGAGAAGAATTCTTAAATTTAGCTTGTTGCATGACGAAATTATTACATCGAATTTCAACAATTATACAATCACTAAAATCTAATTCTTGCTGACTCAATCGTAATTCAAAGTCATCTTGCATTAAACCATTTTGATTCGATGTATTTGAAATCTCCTTCTTTGAAATAATAGCCTCGTCTCGACCACTTCTATCTCGCCAATTACTTCCCCCACGACGCGCACGTCCCTTGCCAAATCCACCGCTTGTCATAGTTAACCTCCTACTCCTTTATATTTTATGCCGAAGGAACGTTCCATGCTAGACTTATGTACGTTAAACTGTACCTATGTCCCAAAAACTAAATCTGGAAGAAATTAATTTTAATTCCAATAGAACATTAAAATACCGAAGCTACAATTGTCCCACCCCTGAGCAACTTGAACCATGGTGGCTACGAATTCGGGTTGTCAAAAAAAATGCAGGTTTCAAGCTCATTGGCCAACAACAAATGCTTAATAATTTGTTAATGGGACTCATCACCGGCGGTCATGTCCTACTGGAAGGTCCTTGTGGTGTTGGTAAAACAACCGCCATTAAGACCATCTGTGAGCTTATAGAATGTAAATTAGCGATGGTTCACAAATGTCACGATTTTATTGGCGCCAATTTAGTTGTAATCAACGAATTGGACAAAGCTGATATCTCTTTTAGAAAAACTCTATTAAATGCGATGCAAGAGAAAGAGGTTGTAATTGGAAACGATCACTTTTACCTCGATCTACCATTTGTTGTTTTTTGTACCATAAATCCTGGAGAATCGGGAAAGCTACCATTACTTAAAGCAGAGCTTGATCGATTCATGCTACATCATCGCGTTGTTCACCCATCTTACTCAGAAGAATTGGAAATTCTGTCAAACGAGTTATCACAAAAAGAAACATTTCACAAATCTGCAAATAATATTCTCAATGCAAAGGATCTATTGGAAATCCAAAGACTGGTACTCAATTTACAATTTGATAATTTTCTAATGGAACGAATGGCAGAAACTATTACATGGGTGCGCAAGCAGCAGCAGAATAAAAATTGGTCTGGGTTTTCTACTAGGACTACTATCAACTGGGCTCATGCCGCCTGCGCAAATGCATTTTTAGAAGAAAGGTCTAAAGTTGAACTCACTGATTTGACTAATGTCATGCAAGCAGTTTTTGGTCATTTACTACCAAACGAGTATCAGTCTAATAATGACGTAATTCAATATATTGCTTCAATGCAAGAGATACTCTGCTCATGAAACTACGCTATCTAACAAGATCAGTTTTGTATGGTGCTTTTTTAATTTTTGCAGCACTTATGACACTCCTGTATTGGTTTAATTCAAATCATTTAATAATCGAGTCTTTCAAATTTGGACCTGTGCAAATTAAATCTTTAGATTTGAAATTATCCAAAGGATTTCAATCCGAAAAACTTTTGGTAAAGCTTGGAGATTTAGATATCTCATTATCAGACGTGTCTGTCAATTGGAGTAAATGGCGATTTCTGTTAGGCAATTTCGATTCTGTTGTTTGTAGAGAGGTAAAATTCAAACTGCCTGAATTTGATCAAAATAAGAAACCAGTTGGAACAGATTCAAGATCTCTAATTAACCATTTATTAACGAGAAGACTCAATGTTAATCTCATAAGACTAGATAGCATAAAGAGCATTAATTCAGAATTAGAGGCCTCCTCAATAACTGCTAATCTCAGTGGGTCTCAATTAAATATTCAAGGCTCTAACTTTAACATGCGATTCAATGATAAAGAATCTATAAACGCACCTATATTTAGAGGAAAGTTTCATTTTCCAACTAATCGATTAGTTTTAGAAAAATCTCACTTAAATATCAATAAATTAGGTAATCTTGAAATTATAGATTTAGACTTACCAATTAATTTAAAGCCCGGTGCTTCAATTGCTTGTAGAGAAATATATCTAGGCAAGCTTGATCAAATTCTTCGAAACTTTAGGTTAAAATGGAGAAATGATAATACTTACCAGTCTAGTTTTGAGCTAGATAAAGCTGGAAAACTCATAATTTCTAGACTTTTATTAGATCAAAGTCTAAATCTTAATGAATTAAAACTTGATGCGACAAATTTTGAATTAAATTTAGAGCTTTTATGGCTCGATAATTTGTTAAAAGGTCTAATTTCTGAGCTGGCTTCAAAAATCCCAAATCCATTAGTAAATGGTGATATTTCCCCCAAATTGAATACTGGTGAAACCTTGAGGATAAAGCTAGATGGTAATTTGCACCTTAGCAAGCAAAATCATCTTAAAAATAAAGTAAATCTTAATGCTTCTTTGCAATGGACAAGCTCTGACTCTAAAAACGTTTTAATCCAAACTCATATTAAACATAACAAAGAAAAATTAGGTTATGAAATCATGCCTTTACAAGTTCTTATAACTGAGAACAATTCAAATATTTGGCAAACTATTTTATCTACTAAAATCGCGTATTCTGATAAAAAATTAAACCTAAATCAGTTAAATATTAATAAAATTGAATGGAAAGACAAACTTACGGCAATAGGAATAAAATCAAATGAATTTAGTATTGATAGTAAATCAAAGATTATTGGTTCAATTAGCTGTAAATCAATTAATTTCCATAAGGTTCTCACTAGCGGAGTTACCAATATTAAATTAAGTGGAAAACCAAATAGTCTTGAAGCACAAATAACTCTACAAAATTTAAGCGTACTGGATTTTGGTACCGCGAAAAATACTCAAGCCCATGCTAAGCTTAATGAAGATCAGTTACAGCTCAAATTTGATATCAAAAATTATTCAAAAATGAATTCTTTTTCTCGTAAGGCTAGCGGTTCAATGACATGGAGCCCAGCTTTTTCAGAGGGCTTGATACAAATAAGTACAGGTTCCATTAGTCTTGGCGACTATCTTAATTTTGATTCGTCTGATAAATCGATTGAAGACACATCTTCCGCTGCCTATCGCTGGACTATTCAGGGACAAACCATTCTTAATGATGAACAACTCAAGGGTAATACTAGTTTCAAACTAGTTTTTGATCATCGTTTCGAAGGACCTAGCGGTTCTGCAGAACTAAGATCTGGTGTTCTCAAATTAGCAGGTAACAAATTTACTCTAATTGAACCCGCTCGTTTGAAATTATTTCCTAAACCAAAGGCGAAATATCAGGATGAATTACTAGTTACGTTACAGAGTCATAATCATAGTCAAACTTTGACAGAACAGCTTCAAGCTATGTGGAACGCTTCAAATCCAAATGATGAAAAGTATTTTGAACATGGCATTTGGATCCACTTAATTGCAGGCGTAAAGTTCAGAGGCGAAGATGTTGAAATTAAAATATCTGGTAAATATCCCCAATTACGTTTCCGTTTGAATAGTTTAAGTGGAAAGTCGGATAAAGAGCTTTTAAACTCTTTTCTGGGAAGCCTACAGAATCAATTGAGCAGTGACTCTACCGATAATGCGGGTGTAGCCGATCAATATAAACAGGGAGCTAACCTTTTGGTAAATACTATGATTGATAGCTTTTTTGGAAGCGTATTCAATAATCTTGGAACTCAATTTCACACTCAGATTGGTAGCTCTGAACAATCTTCTGTTGGAATTCAACAACCCCTCGGAGATAACTTAAGCGTCGGACTCACTCAAAGTAAAGAAGGTAATATTGAGACAAAATCTAAGAACTTCGAACTGCAATTTAAGCCGGGCTCTAGTATTAGAATCGAAAATATCGAAAAAGATGGATATCAGAATGAAACCCAAGTAGAAATCCAGAAACGTTTTAGATTTTAAGCCGCCTTCTCTTTATCATCAAATGGACGATAGTTATCTTTATTATCAACATCATCCAATTCACGACCATACTTCTGATACATTTCCCAGTACCATTTTGACATTCTATTAATCTTTTCATCTTTAGGCATATGAATTGATCCCTCTTTAATAGTGAAGCTTTCAAGAAAGGGAGTAGGGTCAACTTTTGGTAGGTAATAATTCAAAACTAAATCTTTATATATCTTGAAATACCATTGTTTCAATTTTTCATAATATTCATCATCGATTCTTATCAATAATTTTTGTGCTTTATAATCAAAATCCAAAATACCGGTATCGAATAAACCCTGTAAATGAATTAAAGCTTCCATGTAGTAAGGCAATACTTCGCTTGTTTCTCTCCAAGCAATTAATCCTATCGATCTTTTTATGACATCTCTTATTACTTTAAGACGAAGCTTGGGGTCAAGAGCCTCATCCTTGTCATCCATAAAAAAAGCCATTAGCCCACCCGTCGTTGCTTTCCACTCTTCAACATTTTTATAATTACCTGATTTATTCATAATTGCTTCGGTATCATCGGCAACCCACAGTATGTGCCCATACTCATGCCCGATTGTGGAGATATCATAGAGTTTGAACCACAAAAAACGATCCTTAAAGACCACTTCCCTTTCTTGTTTCATAAATTCCTGACCAAAAATCTCTCTAGAAAGTCGAAGAAAGGGTCTCGATCGTAAAATTTGCAGAATATTGTCGGGAAAAGCAAAAATTTTCTTTCCATGAACTTTGGATACAACTTCATCATTAGGTACAACTTGAGCAGAAGGTAGACCACAAAAATCAGCTCCATAAAATAATCCAACTCGTCCGATGTGAAGTTGTACAGAGTTCAATTTCTTAACTGCAAAGTCAACCGTTTCCTTGAAGCTTTCATTATAATTTTCAAAGCTTTCAAAAAACTTTAATGACATTTGTTCAACTTTACGTTTACGCAGACCTTTCGTGCTGTGCTCTGGGTTCGCCATTCGAACATCCCATTCCAATGCAACCGCTTGTCGAAAATGATCTTCATAGTATTCAAGTGGATGACCTGGTTGAATGGGACCTCGAATTTGCATCCAAAGTATATCTACATTGGCCCACCTATCGATAAGACGATGAACGTTGGTTTCCTTGAATGCCTCAATAAGGGCAAGCAAATAATCTTGCCAAGCTTGCTTTTCATTAAATATTGGGTCTTCAAGATCTTCTAAGGAAGAATGGAACTCGGTCAGTGCTTTGATAACCGCGTCTACCTCATCAGGAAACGCCTCATAATATGCTTTTGAAATCCAATTATCACCTTCCCTAACAAGCATTGAATAGCAACGATCTCCGGGTTTACCACCGTGACCATTATCAATTAATCCTTGCCTATTCAAAAATTCACTAACAGACTTTAAATCACCATCAAATTCATCACTCAAAGTCTTATTTACAGTATTTAAAATTTGCTCAGTCCATACAGGTTGCCATTCTGTCATCGCTATACCAGTATTGTGAATGCCTTGTAAGACTGCTCTGTAAAATGGGCTTAGTAAATCTAACTCTTCCAATTGTTTCAATAATTCAGATTGTCTTTTAACGTAAAATTCACTGACCCATTGGTACGCCTTATGCCGAGCTATTTCAATACTCTTCTGGTCTCTACCTGCCTTTTTTAAGACCTGTATCATTGATTCGTCCCGCATGGATACCAAACGAGTTATAAGAGCAAGTAAATTCTCTTTCGTGGTTTCTAATTCTAAGTTAGTCAGAATCTTCTGAACATGCAACCACCTTGGGTCTATGTCATTAGTCGGTCCCTCCAAAAGTTCGTAATATGACTCGACTTTAGAATTATGAGTCGATAATAAACTCTGAAATTCTTCTAAATCACTTAAAAAATCTACTGCAGTTTGCATATAATCCTCCAATGTATAGTGAAATAACCAGAATTAAGGTCTGTTTGTAAAGCTTTCTCGTATCACTAAGAGCATAAATATTTAATATGAATGACAATTTAAGTAGCAGATTAGAAAACTCCCATAGAGAATTACCAAAATATATACTAGTTTGCTCAGTAAGTTTTAGTAGTGATTATGCAACGCTGTATTGTTTAACGGAATTCCTCAACTGGCATTATTTATTAAGTGCTTTGATAGGTTTTCTCATAGGCAATATTAGTAATTATTTTATTGCAACAAAAATGGTGTTTAAGCGTCGCAAACTGAACTCCAGATTCAGCGAGTCATTCATTTATGTGGCAATCGGTTTTCTAGTACTACCAATTCATCACGGTGTCTTATGGTTTTGTACCGAAAACCTAGAAATTGTCTACTACATTTCTAAGTTCATAGCTTCCAGTGTTGTCTTTTTCGCTATTTTTGGTTTAAGAAAATTTTTTTTATTTTAGATTCAATGAACCATAGATGCCAATTATCAAAGACATTTGTGTTCTTTTGTCCTACTCCTCAAAAATGAAATAACTTTGAATTTACCGCATCTCAGTAATTAAAAATATACGTTCGAAGTAAAGACATGCTTTTACATGTTTTCTTCTGGAGTTTTAAATATTTTCACAATAGGGGACGAAACTTTTTACGTTCTACTTCTCCTTTATGCATGTATTCCGAATTCCCGAGAAGTTTTGTAGTTTCTACTGTTTTAATTGGGCTATTTATCATTTTGGTGTGTCTTTTTGGACAAATTCTAAGTGCTATATTTTCACAAATTATTCATGAAAATTTAGGTTTCAGCGATTCAAGCGTAATTTACTTTACAGCTTATATATTGACCAATATTCTGTTCCTAGTTCATTTAGGGCTATATTTCGGATACAAAGAGCGTGTTACTCTTGATGAAAACCTCTTACAAGTGAAGCAAGGCTTTTTTGGAATTCAGTGGCTCAAAGAGATTCCGCTGGAAAACATTTTTTTTCATCAATGTTGCCAAAGTAGCATGGGGAATTATCACGTTGAGGTTTACTATCACGACAGAGTAGGCAGAACTCAAAAAGTGCAAATAGGTGCATATCTTGATGAGCCACATTTGGAGATGTTGACGGATTCGTTTGACCGAATGTATTCAGACAAACTCATCGTGGGCACCGACTAGTTCAAACGCAGCATGAGTTACTAGTTTATAGACCTGCAAGCGTCTACATTCGGATCCGGAAATTCAAATCTGTCGACACAGATATGAAGAGTTCCCTCTACAAATTGTGCATGTTGTAAGTCTTCAAATCCTACAGGTATATCGAAGAAATATTGAAATTGCTGTGATCGTTCATTACGCATTCTTCTCAGCAATCCATGATTTCTATTAGTGGAATTAACCGTATCATAGGACGAAGAAAATCTTATTAACTTTCCGTAGACAGTGACTCTTCCCGGTATCAACTCAATTTCACAACTAGCTTCATCCAATCCCGGCATATCTAGCAATAGATGAATCCTATCTTCCTTGTAAATTTGATCAACATTAGGAACGAAAATTTTGTAATCACCGTCGCTCGAATCTCCGAATTCAGAAAAGCTATTCTCACTTGTATTTTTCTCATGATCATCTAGATGTGAAAGATTTGAATTAGCCATAACCTCTCCCCAATCGCCTAAATAAACTCATTTCTTGGAAATATTACCTTTGACAGTGTTTATCTAATGATTTAGTTAACATACTTTAACAAAAAAGGTAAGTTTTTTTCTACTTTTGTTAAAAAAAAATCATCAAATGACAAAAAAAGACTTATTTTTAGTTATTTGGACTACTTTTAATGCTTTTCTTTCATTTTGTATACGATGCATATTGACATAAAATCGCCAGACCTTGGCCACCGCCTACACAAAGGGTACTTAAACCGAGTGCTCTGGGCTTTGATAATTTTTTCAATCGTCCCAAGAGTGTCATCATTAAACGCAATCCACTAGCACCGAGAGGGTGACCTATGCTGATTGCTCCACCCCAGTTATTAATACGATCCAAAGGCAGATTTAATTCTTGCTGACAAGCCAAAACCTGCACCGCAAAAGCCTCATTGATTTCATATGCATCAATTTGCTGTGGCTTGAGCTTGTTACGCTTTAATATCTTTTCAACCGCGGGTACCGGTCCTAAACCCATTAATTCAGGAGCAACCTGACCCCAGCTACAATCTAAGATCTCTAAACCATCTAATCTGAGGTCCTTAGCGATTGTTTCATTAACTATGAAACCACTAGTTGCACCATCCGATAGCGGAGAGCTAGTTGCCGCGGTGACACAGCCATCTTCTCTAAAGGCAGGTTTGAGACTTGCCATTTTCTCCCTATTAACAGGTACACGAATACCCTCATCTCGAGCGACACCATCTAATTCTAAAACATAATCTGAATAATATCCTCGAGAATAGGCTACATCTGCTAATTCATGAGATCGTGCAGCAAAATCCTCTTGTTCAAGTCTGCTTAGTGACGAAATTGTTGCTACTTCCTCAGCTGTTTCGCCCATATTCACATAAGCTTTTGGAGATCTTTCCCGAATTAATGAACTCTCTGAATAGGTAGCCCCTTTACGCTGAATTCTGGACATAGATTCGACACCAGAAACTAAAACAATATCAGCCTGGCTTAAACTTACTCTTGAACTTGCTATAGCTACAGCCTCCATTGATGAAGCACACAATCTATTCACAGTTAATCCGGGTAATTTTAAACCGGATCCCAAAGCCACCATTCTAGCTATGTTGTAGCCTTGCTCACCTTCTGGATAAGCACAACCACAAATATGATCATCGATTTTATAGTCGAATAGAGGCCGGTACTTAATTTTTTGATTTTCTAATAACCTAACCAATAAGTCGTCGGGACGAATTTCAGAAAGATATCCCTTAAATGCTCTTCCAAAAGCTGTTCGCAAGGGTGCAACAAATAAAGATTTCCTCATAATTTAACCCAAAGTATCACCCAACCGTAAATCATTGATACTTACATTTGGTGCTCGATTCAAACAGTGGAACTTACCATTAGAAATTTTGAATACACCAAGATCAGTTACTACTATATCCACAACTGCATAGCCAGTCAGAGGAAGTTCACATTGCTTTTTTAACTTTAATTCACCAGCTTTTGAAAAATGTCGTTGCATTACGATCAAGGTTCTAGCTCCATTTACTAGATCCATAGCGCCGCCCATACCAGTAACTTTTTTACCCGGTATCATCCAATTTGCCAATGAACCATTACAATCAACTTCCATACCTCCAAGAACACAATAATCTATATGACCGCCTCGAATCATTCCAAAACTTAATGAACTATCAAAATAGGAAGCTCCCTTGGCAACTGCAACAGTCTCTTTGCCGGCATTAATACGAGTGGGGCTTTTAGTCTCTTTCGTAGGTCTTCCACTAATACCCATCACCCCATTCTCAGAGTGGATAACCAGCGGAAAATCTGATGGAATCAGCTCGGCAATAACCGTAGGCATTCCTATACCAAGATTTACTGAGCAACCTGGTGTAAAAAACTTGATAACTTGCTCTGCCATTTCATACTTTGTCCAAGACATTAATTCTCTTCCTTTGCAAGTATCTCGAATTCTATATGATTCTGGTAATTTTCACCCTTGAAAATTCTTTGAACAAAGATACCAGGCAAATGTATATCTTCTGGAGGAATCGCTCCTAATGGAAGTAGTTCCTCTACTTCGACCACCGTGACTTTAGCGGCCATAGCCATCAGAGGTGAAAAATTCCGAGCGGTCTCCTTGAACCACAAATTACCGAAATGATCGCCTCTCTGAGCTTTGATTATTGCAAAATCAGCATGTAATGCATGTTCCAATATGCATGGTTTATCAAAAGTTTTTATTTCTTTACCCTCGGCGATGATAGTGCCATAACCGGTAGGGGTAAAAAATGCGCGTATTCCCATTCCAGCTGCTCTAATTCGCTCGGCAAAGGTACCTTGTGGAACAAGTTCAACATCAACCTCTCCAGACAAAATCTGCGATTCAAGGTCTGGGTTACCTCCAACATAGGAACAGTAAGCTTTACTGATCTGTTTTTTCTTCAGAAGTACAGCAAGACCACGTCCCGAATTACCAATATTATTGCTAATCACGGTGAGGTCTTTAACATCAGATTCATGCAATTGTGTAATACAGTTTTCGGCTATTCCGCATAACCCAAAACCACCACTCATTATGCTCGCACCATTTTTTACATCATGAAGTGCTGCCTTGGCATTCAAATATATTTTTCCTTCACTAGGAATCAAACTTCACCACCTTATTTAAGTTGCAAGAACCTCTTCAATTACTTCCATGAATTCTTCAAGCTGAGTCGTTTTAAGTATAAATGGTGGGGCCAGTATGAGCATACCTTGCTTCACGAAAACATAGGCTCCACAATCCCAAAAACTTCGCCAATCAAGCTCTAACTTATTTGTTTGAATCGCCGCTAGTAAACCATGACAGCGGATTTCTCTGACACAATCAAGCTTTGATAATTTATTGATCTGAGCAAGAAAGTCGCTTTCCAGTTGTCGTTTTTGACTACTGAAAGTCGATTTCTTTAATGTATCAATAACAGTACTCATGCATGCCAACCCTAAAGGATGTGCATAATTGGTTAGACCATTACTGAGTATTCTATTTTCATAAAAACTACATACCTCATTGTTTGTGTACAAGGCTCCAAAAGGAACATAACCTCCCGTGATACCTTTACTCATACAAACCATATCAGGCTTGATATCATATTTTTGAAACGCAAAAAAATCTTCACAGCGCCCAAATCCTACTAGAACCTCATCTAATATCATTAGAATCCCAGTTTCATCACAAAATCGACGCAGCTTTTTCCACCAGTGTATATCTGCTGAATATACTCCGTTTGTTCCGCTAATCGTCTCTAAACATATCGCTGCAATATTGTCAGAGCCTTCTTCTTCTACGATTTGTCTTAATTTGACTAATTCAGGGTCATCCATCGGCTCCGGTATCCTGATTGTATAATCCTGTAAGCCGAAATGATTTTCACTACGCCAATCGCCAGTGATCGATAAAGCACCCAAGCTGGCTCCATGATAACTTTTTTTACGAGCCAAAATCTTCTTACCGGTACGCATTTGACGTGCAATTTTTAAAGCGTTTTCTACTGATTCAGCACCTGACAAAGTATAGAAAATCCGGCCTTCTAAATTTAATAATTCAAGGAGCTGTTCACTAGCTGCCTGCTTTAGGTAAAAATTTGCTTTAGGTGGAGCAATACTAAATTTCTCTAGCTGTTTCACTAAGTCTTGTTTTATAGGCTTGAAACTATGACCAAAATGCGCTTGGAAACTTGAACTTATACCATCAAAAATTTTTCTACCATTCTCTATAAAAAAAGGACCTTGGGACTCGTCTAAGGAAAAGTTAGTAACCTCAGACTGAATACTCCAAGAATAGTAGAATGGCTTCATTGTATTTCGAACTCTCCCGCCACTAGCTTAAACGAGTGTCTAACATAATTATCACTTTCACGACATCCTCTCCAAAAAACATAATCACCCTTGCCAAGTTCACCTACGGCACCTCCACAAGTAAAGGATGGGTCTTGGCTACCGGACTCAAAATGACTACATATGGATCGTGGATATCCTTCATGGTCACAAAGTAAATCTTTCATATCTCTCAAATCTAAAACTTTATCTATTTTTTTATTCAAAAGAGCATAACGATCTCGAGTAGTTGAAGCATTTCCCACTTTAACCTCTAATTCTTGAACTTCCTCATCCAAACAATGATTTGTATGAAAAAAGGAACCGGTAACCGCGTCAGCCTCCACCCTGCCAGTACATTTTGAAAGACTCGGTAATACCTCCCACATTTCAGCTTGGTGCTTATCTGCTACCAAATAACTGTGTGCTGATGTAACTTTAGCTGAACATAAATGCTCGCGCATAGCATCCTGATTAATTTGACTCAAGGTTGACCTTACCAATGCAGGCCACAAAATCCCAGAGCGAGCATCGGTAGAGTTGAGGTTATTAACACCAACCATACGACCGGAGCTGTGGTAGCCCATCATCCCAACACAACCAGCTAAGCTAAAAAGAAGCATCTCACCTGGTATATGAATCACACATACAAATCGCATTGCTGAAGAATGCATATCCCAAGTCTGGCCACACAATTGTAGCTCTTCGTTTCTAACGAAAACAGTGCTACAGCCTTGCTCACCAACCTTTATATCTCGAAAGTCAGTATAGTTATTTAGAATCACTAAATCCTCAATAGATAAATTTGATCCTTGTCTAATACCCTCAAGTTCGGCACTTAATTTAGGATAGTATTTTAAGTTAATCTCCCATTGCTCGAGAGCTAAACGATTTAGATTTTCCCCTTGCAAGCCTGGGTTACGCTCTATCATTAAATTTTTACGAATAGCAGCTAGCTCTTTGATAGCACTTCGATAACTCTCGCCATGAACTTGTCCGTTCTCGTAGTCACTTTTTTCTTTAGAGTAAGTTATAATTGGAAAATTAAGATCCATACAACTCCAAAAATTCACTAATGCTATCGTCGTCAGGAATTACTAAGTATCTACCATCACAAACCGTTGTGCTTAGCAAATTTGATAAATTTTGCTGCAAGGCACCATGAGCCCAACCAAATCCATTATGCAATTCGTATTTCAGTTCTGATTGGTGATCGAAAACCTCACATAAAATCGTATCAAATTGCTTACGACGCTTATGAATTTTTGCCTGATTTGTAATGTAATAATCAAGATATTTCGCATACAATTGTAAGGTATGTTCGTCTCCATCCCAGGTTGAAATCAGAGCCAATGGATCTTCCACAAAAAAGTCTTTATTAGCTAAAACCAAACCCATCTGAGCTCCAAGAAATAGAACACTAACATCTGCATCAAAAAGTGCACCAGCACTGAAAGTCTGCAAATCATAACGATGAAAAGCACTAGCACTATCATTGGATATAATTGGTACCCCTCTTGCTTTACATAGAGCACTTGCTTCTTTGAGAAAATTCAAATCCATTCTTTGCATCGTTTTTTGCATAAGAGGTTCGATACAGAAACTTAGATAATCATTTTCTTTCAGTTTAGTTTTCAAAACTTCTAATGCTCTGTCATTTCCGACTCTATCAGGATGCGGCACATAATCCACGGGATAAAAGTCTTGACCTGGTAGAGCTAGAGAGCGCGACATGAAGGAACCATGCCCAAAATAGGTTCCCTCGACACAAATCACCCGTTGAATTTTCCGAAATTTCCATATCGTTTTGATTGCTTTATCAAAGCTTTCTGATTGGCCACTAGCAGTAAAAAAATGCTGTTGATGTGCTGGAAACTGCTTTGCTATGCCTTCAAGCGCCTCTAGAAAAGGTTCAGATAAAAAGTTGGAAAGACACATCTTATTCACTACAAAACCTTGATTTTGACTACAAATATGATCAACTGTTGCAATCTTTCCCCATGGTGCGTTTACTCCCATGGACAGATTTAAGGGAGCATGTTTCCATCGGAGCTGTGTCCTGTAGTATATGCAATCTCGATGCTGCTCTTCATCTTTATAATCCTCAGCTAGATACTGAATGGGTAATCCCCCCACCGAAAAATTATGAGCTAACATATTACTTGCCAGTCGATCACGATTTCGACCCTCAATAGCTTCATAACCAGCTACTAACCCTTGGATCAACTGTGAGTACTTAAGAAAGCTTCCAAGCTTGAAGCCCCGATAAGCTTCTCTCACTGTAATATCCGCAGAGTACAGAGTATTTTTCTTTGCATAGTTAGAAGAGGTACGAATACCCGGTACATTAGCAAAAGCTTCCATTGGGCAGCATACACTCAGACCTACCAATTGGTGACCATCTAAAATTACTATCCCGAAACCATCATACTTATTAAAAGCTTCATCAAACTCACTCATTGGCGTCTGTCTAACTGGCTCATAAACTTCCTGTTGAAGATCTAAAATCTGATCACGGTGCTGCGCATAGTTGTGACCATCGAGTAATTCAAATTTTAAGCCTTTTGATTCGGTCTTGGGAATTTTCTCAAATAACTTCGATAGATAATCTTGCACATCTTCTTTAGTTATCTCTTTTTTTACCACTAGTTGTTTCATTTTCAGGTCACTGAACATCAAATGAAAATCTTTTGAAAATGAGTCATCCTCAGCAATGACGGGTAAATCTCTTCTATCCGCTGCGCCACCAAAAGCCTGATTCAAAGCCGCCCTCAATTGCTGGAATAATAATTTGAGATAGCGCTCATTAAAACTGGTATTTAAGCGAAATCTAGCAGTATGACTGCCTGCCGGATAGTACAACATGCCATGTTCAAAACGACAGGCAATAAACCGACCTAGAGCTTCTTTATCGTGGAAATCAAAAGAAAATGATAAACCTCTAGCTCGCGGTGAATGAAGATGATCTTTGAAGTCTTCAACAACTTTGTTCAAATAATTTCTCACAATTTTCTCTAGGTCGAAAATCTGGTCTTTTAATTGATCAACCATCCATCCTTGTAAGCATCCTCTAATAAAGCTATGTACTGCGTAAGATTCATCAAATGGAATTTTTGAGTGCGAGAGAACCATTCCTACCTGTGATTTTTTAGCGCAAACTACAAAATCTGGATGGATGCTATTACCAAATGAATCCTTAAGTTCGAATAACTGATACCAAAAAAAGTCGCCACCCAGACCAAAACCGGTTTGCACTTCATCATAAATAAGAGGTACCTGGAAAGTTCGTGCCATGTTAGCCAGAGCATTGTGAAATCTCTTACTAGAATATCGATCACCACCCTCGCACTGAATTGGCTCCACCAAGATTGCAAAAATTTCACCACTCAATAATTGATCTCTAATTTCTATTAAAACTGACTTTTCCTTGGCAAATAAACCGTGGTGAATTCCATCTTTGACCTCAAGTTCATCGAGCCTCTCTAAAAAATCAGAACGCGAAGCTGAAGCAAATACATCGATCCAAGATTCCGGTATACCCGGATCAGTCTCAAGATCCCCTTTCATCTCTGGATAACTCACAAATGAAGATGTAAAATCAGGCCACTCATACTGTTCGCGCTTAGCCGGATTCCACGTAGAAGCTAAAGCTAACAATAAGCGTCCATGAAAAGAACCCTCGAAAGCTAGTACTTTTTTGGCCTCAGGATTCTTGCGAGTTCGATAGCATTCACCAAGAGCAATCTCATTACTCTCTGAACCAGAATTGCAAAGGAAAAGATGTAACTCGGGCCAAACTAGTTTACGTTGTAGAAATCTCTTAAATTCCCTCCTTAGATTTCGAATATTTTCTGTGTCGAAACGATTTGTCCAAGTTTCTAAATGATGCACGGTGCCAAACAGAGGTCTTGCTGAAAAACCAAGAGCTAATGTGGCTATTTGTGAAGATACATCTAAAATTAGATGATCTGATTCTGTAGCAATGAAGGGACCGAATGAATTTTGCAATTGAGTCAGATAAGGTTTTTTCTCGGCGGGTATGAGTCCTTTATCATATCGCTTTTGAAGCTTGCCAATCGATTGATCGGCTGCATTTCCATCTACCATTTTCATAGCACACATCGCAATTCCTTCCTCAACTCCAAATTAAACCAGGTAGATCAGCCCCTTTACCTTGTGCTTTAGAAACCTTCATACTTGTTATCGCGGCACTACAATATCTACTGGCGTGAAGGGCAGTCGGAAAATGATTACCACTCGCCTTTAGTCCGCCAAATGGTAGTTTTGATGATGCCCCTGCAGTGGACTTATTCCAATTAACTAATCCTGTTTCTAATTCCCACCAACACTCTTCAAAAACCTGAGCAGAACTTGTGAATATCGAGCTTACAAGTCCAAATGGACTTGCATTAGCTAGATCAATAGCACAATCTAAACTATCTATCCCCAAGATTAAGGTCTCAGGTCCAAAAATCTCTTCCTGTAAATAACTGCTAGATGAAACTTGCTCTACAGTCATACTTTCTCTTGTGAATATGGCTGGGGTGAGA
This sequence comes from bacterium, assembly GCA_036339875.1. Taxonomy (GTDB): domain Bacteria; phylum Muiribacteriota; class UBA6191; order UBA6191; family UBA6191; genus JAYZAC01. The sequence continues at coordinate 28,051 of JAYZAC010000188.1, forward strand.
TAATGACCCTTATATTCAAGTTTGGGCTGAGTCATTTTCAAAGGATTTTCGAAGTCATTTTTCGCAACATTATTAACACTGTGTAAAATCTTATCTTTAGCCTGTAAATCAATAACTGGGCCCATGAAAACTGACTCCCTCGGGTGACCGACCACAAGATTGTTGCCAAGTTGGACGAATCGATTAACAAATTCATCAAATAATTTCCGATGAACAAGTATTTTTCCAGTAGCACTACAACGCTGACCACTTGTCAAAAATGCACCAGTAATTGTCTCGTAAAGTGCTGTTTCCATGTCGGCATCTTCCCATATAATTGCAGAGTTTTTACCACCCATTTCTAGAGCTAACAACTTCCAAGGCTGGTCAATTGTTGCATGTTTAATAGCTTTACCAGCATTGTATGAACCCGTAAAAAGTATTCCGCTTACACCCTCATGCTTAGATAATGCTTCACTTATTACTAGTCCTCCTTGGACAAGATTCACCACCCCAGGTGGTAAGCCAGCCTGATGAAAACACTCCATCAATAATTGACCCACTGCTGGGGTTTTTTCACTAGGCTTAAATACCACCGTATTACCGCTTAACAGAGCAGGTACTATGTGGCCATTTGGTAAATGAGCTGGAAAATTAAATGGACCCAGTACTGCCATGACACCTAATGGACGATACCTCATATGACCTTCAGTGTGCGGCAGGATTTCTTCAATACTGAGGTCGGCTACTTGATGCAAACCATCGTTTATACTGATGGCGACCTTGCCAATTACACCTTTGACTTCTGTTCGTGCCTCCCAAAGTGGCTTACCAACCTCTCTAGAAATAAGATACGCAAATTCTTCTTGACGAGATGCCACAAGCTTTTGAAATTTTAGTAAAAAATTGATTCTATCCTCGACCCTTAAGCGCTTCCATTTCTTGAACGCATGACTTGCTGATTCTACAGCAAGATCAACTTCGTTGAGACTTGTCTTAAAATCTCCTATGTGATCTTTGAAATCTGCAGGGGATGAACTGGAAATTAATTCGGTTTCTTCACTTGGTAGTCGAAATTCTCCATGGATGTAATTACCAGCAGCTTGAAATGAAAAGTTCTGATTCATTGGCCATCCCCTCTTAACACGCCTACAACGACCAAGAATACCCATCTAGGTAGACCTTTACGGTCCCTGAACCTAGCTAACCAGTTAACCATAAATTTAGTTGATTCGCCAATTTACGCTCACTCTAGTTCATTAAATGAGCTAAACTTGTACTATGGCAATTCAGTATACTCAAACTTTAATCTCATTGAAGCGACTTGTGGAAGAGCAATCTTGTGAAACACTAGCCAAGATTATAAAGCAAGAAAATGATAATGCTGGTGCTCTTATACTTGCCTTATGGTCCACCCAAGATAGATCTGAAATTCTCAGAAAACTTAAGCAGTCCAAACAAATCGCCGTAATAAAATCACTGAAAAACTTGCAGCAACCTCCAGATTTTGTGATACAAGTTGTAATAGACTCACTACACAAGAAATTAAGCTAGTCTAAATTTCGAGGATTGAGTACCATGGCTATATGTCTGTATCTACACAATCACTTGGCTACCATTATTTCTTTGAGTTTTATGACTGTCCTACTCAAAAACTGAGTATGGTGAAACCAGTTCGAAAAGCAATGTTAGAAGCTGCAGAAAAATCAGGAGCTAGTATTGTTAATGATGTTTTTCATCAATTCAATCCTCAAGGAGTTTCTGGAGTAGTTGTTATAAAAGAATCACACTTGTCGATTCATACATGGCCCGAGCATGGTTACGCTGCAGTTGATTTTTTCACCTGTTCGTTAAATACTCATCCAAAGAAAGCTATGCAACATCTTGCAACTGAGTTATGTAGTGCTCGTTCGGAAATGAAATTTTTTGAACGAGGTACTGTCCAACATCTTTGTAACAAAAGTGCTTAATAATAAGTAACTTTTGTTATGAAAACTTATTTACTCTCTCTTGTTTATGATCTTTAATTCGAGCTAATGCTCTGGTACAATCGCAGATTGTGCTAATTCAACCTAGGGAGAGCAGCCATGGCAGAAATACTTTCATCCAGCCAGGAAGCCGTAAAGCTTGTCGAAAGTGGAATGACCATCATGGTCGGTGGTTTTGGAGTTTGTGGACTACCTGAAAATCTATTACATGCTCTGGCTGAAACAGATGCACGTGACCTTAGCTTAATTTCCAATAACGGAAGTGTAGATGGATGGGGAAACGGTCGCCTAATAGCAAATGGTCAAGTACGAAAAATGTATTCATCGTACATCGGTGAAAATGATGTTCTAACTGGTAAATTAATTGCTGGAGAAATCGAAGTAGAGCTTGTACCTCAAGGAACTCTAGCTGAACGTATTCGTGCTGCAGGAGCCGGTATACCAGCATTTTTCACTCCCACAGGATATGGT
>JAYZAC010000189.1:0-24371 GCA_036339875.1 bacterium
GTATGGCCCATAGGTCCATGACCAACATCATGTAGAAGGCCAGCTAATCGACAAGTTTCAACAACATGATTTCTACTTGGGATAGAATCAATTCCATGAGCTTCTACATACGAATTCCATAAGTGATTGGCAAATTTTCCAGCTAGATTCATTACACCCATTACATGTAAAAATCTGGAGTGCTTCGCACCAGGATATACCAACCAAGCGCATTGAAGTTGAAATATACGTCTTAACCGCTGAATCCAACGAGAACTTATTAATGTTTTCTCTGTGATTTCATGTTCATTTTCTGAAACCGTGTATGCTAAGTAATTATGAATAGGGTCTCGATAATAGTCTACTTGGCGATTAGATGCGTAGAGCTTGTCGTCATCGATAAGAGTATTGTTAAATTTACTTTCCATGATTTGCCCTAATTCCATTCGATCTAATTATGTAACCTCAAATTATATTGATCTGAATAATCGACTGTCTAGTTAGATGGAGGTTTTGCCTTTTTCTGAATCATGGAATTGGACAAGTTGTTCGATCAAACACAAAATATGTTTGATTCATGTTAAATAAATATTATGGATGAATATTTATATTCTGCCAAAAAGAAAAATTGGTAGCAGAATTAGAGTGCTAACCAACCCAATGGAGTTCTTTAACATCTTACGTCGTTTTAGGCTTTGCTTTAGTATGTCATCAATTTCTTCAAACACCTGCTTGATCCTTAGTTCAGGATATGAGCTCAGCGGATTAGATTCTTTATTTTTTTGGTCTTCATTAAGATCGGATTGATTTGCGTATATTAAATTATAAAGCTCTCTATCGCTTAGCGCGTCATCTTTCTCTAGAAGCATTCCTAGTGTTGCACCATTCCAATAGGTTTTCATTAATTCATTTCGCCGTATTGTATTTTTTAATTGATATATTTCGTGAGCGGTAAGTCTTTTTCCATGGTGACGACGGTGGAGTGAAAATTCAGCTAGATTTTCTAACATGCATTTCACCACGATATAGCCATATTTTACATCAAATAATATGGCATTGTTTTCGAATCGTGCTTTTTCATATAATAGATGATCAACAGAGTCATTTATCCATTTTTCGAACGTATGTAACTCAACACAACTTTCTCTTGTTCTAACAAGTCGTAACTTTGGAACAGGATTCTGCTGAAAATGTGCTTCTTCACTTTCAATAATTGTTTGAGTCAAAATTTCTCCCATAAAGCCTCCTAATGTTTAATCGACTAATAATCAACTTTAATACACAAAATTAAGAAAATCGGTGGCTTTGGTAATTACTACTTATTGTGCTAAATAAAACAAATATTTATACTTGCGGTGGAGGAAATTTTTATGTCAGTTGATCGCATATTAATTGTGGAAGATGAAAAGTTATTTGCACAACTACTCAGTGATGCTCTTTCAGATCAGGAAAATGTTGAAGTTAGTATTGCTTCCAACGGTAAAATTGCTCTAGAAATGATAGATGAGACAGAATTTAATTTAGTGCTCACAGACATTCATATGCCTGAAATGAATGGACGAGAATTCTTAAAACATTTACGTAGTATAAGTAATAATATAGGGATAGTAGTCTTAACAGCTTTCCCGCAGGCCGATTATATAAAAGAATTTAATGATTTGGACATCGTGGAGTTTCTAAGTAAAGATGAATGCGATTTGATAGCTCTGCAAACTTTGGTAAGTTCTTATCTGCATAGACAGAAAGTAGAATTTCTATCGCAGGATTTCGATGATTTGGAAATGGACGAGGATTTTTAACCTGTTTGTCCTACATTAGACCATTTCAAGTATTCTAGAATGAATTCTTCGAGTTCTCCATCAAGAACTTTATCCGTTAGGGGAGACTCACAGTTATTTCTATGATCCTTTACCATTTGGTAGGGATGCAATACATAAGATCGAATTTGAGAGCCCCAACCAATTTCCATTTTTTCAGATTGATTTTTAAGTGCTTCTTCCTCACGCCTTTTAAGCTCTAGTTGGAGAAGTCTGCTTTTCAGAATTTTCATCGCTGTTTGTCTATTGTGCAGTTGAGAGCGTTCATTTTGGCAAGTAACCACAATATTTGAAGGAGTATGAGTAATTCTTACGGCTGAGTAAGTTGTATTAACTGATTGCCCTCCTGCGCCTGAGGAACAGTAGGTGTCAATTCTGAGATCTTTATCTTCAATTTCTATTTCAATCTCATCATCTATCTCAGGAGATACATCCACTGAAGCAAATGAGGTATGCCGTCGGTTTGAAGAGTCAAAAGGAGAAATGCGAACTAATCGATGAACACCTGCCTCTGATCTTAAATATCCGTATGCATAATCACCCGTAATGCTCAGAGTTACAGATTTCAGACCAGCAACTTCACCTGGTTGGAAATCAAGCTCTTTTACCTTAAAATTCATATTCTCAGCCCATCGAAGATACATTCGGTGAAGCATTGCAGCCCAATCACAGCTTTCTGTGCCCCCAGCACCAGGATGAATGGTCAAAATGGCAGGTCTGATGTCGAACTCTCCGTTTAATAGAAACTTAAGATTTGCTTTTGCTATTTGAGCTTGAAATTCCAAAAAAGAAATTTTAATCTCGTCTATCAGACTTTCATCTGCTGCTTCCTTAAAGAGCTCTAATGAGAAAAGTAGCTCTTCTCGTTGGGCGTCTAGTTGCTCGAATTGCCTAAGATTTTGCTTTTTACGAGTCAACTCTTTATTCATTTCACCAGCTTTGGAGGGATCATTCCAAATATCCGGATTCTCGGATAATTCTTTTTCCACCTCTTTTATCTGACTATTCAATGCATCCGGATTTACTATTTCCTGAATAGACATGAATCTTTCTAGGTATTCTTTCAGTTCGTACTCGATTTGTCCTACGACTTCACTCATTTCTCAAGCCGATCTTCTAAGCTGCACCACAGCAACGTTTATATTTTTTCTTACTGCCACAGGGACATGGATCATTACGACCCACTTTTTCTTTACGTATTGGCATTTGCTTAGGTTTCTGTGCTTCCTTAAGCTCTTCAGCCTCTTCAACAGTACTTGAATAGTGAAGTTCACTATTCCGTTCCATTTCTATTTCTTGCTCAGGATTAAACTCTAGTTTGAACATCAATGAAATAGTTTCCTCGCGTATTCTTCGTATCATATCATTGAATAAGTCAGTCGCTTCCAATTTGTATTCCACTAGAGGGTCTCTTTGTCCGTAGCCGCGTAAACCTATACCTTCCTTTAAGTGGTCCATGATAGTCAGATGCTCTTTCCAAGTTGCATCCACCGTTTGTAATAAAATAGCTTTTTCAACATGACGCATAAAGAGTGGTGAGAATTTTGTTTCCTTCTGAGAATATATATCCCTAAGTTCTTCTAAAATATTAGATCTCAATATGGAAGGTTCTAATTTGAAGAATGTTTCTGGCATTCGATAATGAAATATCTCTCGTAACTGAAGTGCTACTTCGTCATAATCCCAATTTTCGCGTTCGACTTCTTCATGCACTGAAGAGTTGACAAGTGTGTCGGTAACTTGCTGTAACATGTACTGAACGTCTTCCTTAAGGTCATCTTCGCGAAGAGCTTTTGTTCGTTGTTCATAGATAATTTTTCGGTGCTCGTTAAGTACGTTATCGTATTTGAGAATATGTTTACGAGCTTCAAAGTGCATTGTTTCGACTTTTTTCTGAGCTCCTTCGAGTGCGTTTGTGACCATTTTTGAATCAATTACTTCGCCATATTCCCAGCTTAGGAAGTTCATCATTTTAGTCATTCGATCGCCGCCAAATATACGCATAAGATCATCTTCAAGACTAAGGTAAAATTGGGATGTACCAGGGTCTCCCTGTCTGCCTGAGCGTCCACGTAATTGGTTATCGATACGTCTTGATTCATGGCGTTCGGACCCAATGATATAAAGTCCGCCAATATCAGCGACTCCATCAGCAAGTTTAATATCAGTTCCGCGTCCAGCCATGTTGGTGGCTATCGTTACCATACCCATCTTACCAGCTTGCGATACAATGTCAGCTTCTTGTTCGTGGAATTTGGCATTAAGTACATTACATGGAATGCCTTCTTTTTTGAGAGTTTCTGCTAACTCTTCAGAGTTTTCAATAGAAACTGTACCCACAAGGACAGGTTGTTTTTTCTCGAATAATTCCTGTACTTTTGTTGCAATAGCTTCATACTTTTCTTGTTTAGTTTTATAGATAAGGTCTGGTAAATCTTGGCGTGCTATCGTTCGATTTGTAGGCATAGCAATACAATCAAGATCGTAGATTTCGCCGAATTCTTTTACCTCTGTCATTGCTGTTCCGGTCATACCTGATAATGTGTCATATAGACGAAAAAAGTTTTGAAAGGTAATGCTTGCCAAGGTTAGACTTTCGGTTGCTACAGGTACATTCTCTTTAGCTTCGATAGCGCCATGAAGACCATCTGAATAACGTCGTCCCTTCATCAGGCGACCAGTAAATTCATCAATAATAATTACTTCTCTGTCTTGTACCACATATTGTACATCTCGCTTGAAAAGCTCTTTAGCTTTTAGTGCTGCTTCTAGATGATGAAGGTGTTTGAGATTTTCTGGCGCATACAAATTATCAATTTTCATAATTTGTTCGGCACTGGCGATTCCATCATCTGTCATGTAGACACTGTGGGCTTTTTCATCAACAGTATAATCTTTTTCTCTTTTAAGCATCGTTACCCAATTAGCAGCCTTCATGTACATTTCTGTTGCACGTTCCGCGGGCCCTGAAATAATGAGTGGTGTTCTCGCCTCATCGATTAGCACAGAATCCACCTCGTCAATAATGCAGAAGTTGAGCCTCTGTACCATTTCCTCTGGGTGGGTGACCATATGATCTCTTAAGTAGTCAAAACCATATTCATTATTTGTCCCATAGGTGATATCGCAATCATAGGCGGCTTTCTTTGCTACTAAATCTTGACCGTTATGTATTAAGCCTACCGTTAAACCAAGAAAACGGTGAACCTCTCCCATCCATTCACTATCTCTTTTTGCTAGATAATCGTTCACTGTGACTACGTGAACTCCTCGACCCATCAAGGCATGTAGATAGACAGGAAGGGTGCTTACCAATGTCTTTCCTTCACCTGTTTTCATTTCGACCACATTACCTCGGAACATGGCAATTCCACCTAGAAGTTGGCAATTATAGTGTCGTTCTCCCAGAATTCTGCGGGCGGTCTCCCTCACCGTAGCGAAAGCCTCGGGAAGAACTGCTTCTAGAGCATCTTTATATTTGAGACCATAATCCATATGTTCATTTACTTGATTTCTTAATCGATCAGTTTGTGCTTGAAGTTCATCATCACTTTTTGACTCCATCTCAGGTTCAAGGGCATCAATTTCATCTGCAATTAGTTGCAATTTACGAACTTGTCTATCGTTATATGTTTTGGGAAGAAATGATCTAATGGCTTCTATTATCATGTGTGTTCTCTTTCTACTAAATCATGCCTTAAAAATACCAAAAGGGCCTTGTCTGCAAGTAAACGGCTAAAACCGTTTCCCGACACCAAGTCCCCTTGTCGTTTTTTTTGACTCCGAACGGTCGGAGTGGACTGAGAAGACACTCAGTCCTAATTACTTCAGCGAGCGTGTGGTTCTATCAATCCAACATGGCCGTCATTACGTCTATATACCACATTTACCTCTCCAGTTTGTGCATTACTGAAAACAATGAACTCTTGATGAAGATATTTTAGCTGTTCTGCCGCTTCCACAACATCCATTGGCTTAGAGTAAAAATTATTAGAACGTATAACTTTCGGCTCTTCGGTTTCTGCCGGAGTTTCTTGTATGAATTGATCTTCATATTCTAAGATTTGATTCTTAAATTGAAATTCTGTTTTGCGATCTTTTCGCCTTGGTTTTTTATCTTTTATTTTCTCTTTATATTTCGTGATTTGCTTTTGAAGTTTGTCTAAAATCAGATCTATGGAAGCATACATGTCCGCATGAGATTGAGAGGCTCTGAAATTTATTCCTTTAGCCCAGACAGTCACTTCGGAGGTGTGCAAAACTCCAGAACTCTTAGTCTTATCTACTGATAAGATGACATCAATTTCCTGAAGGTGATCTACGTAAGCTTTGATTGACTCCATTTTCTTTTCAACAAAATCTTTCAGGGAGGGGGTTAATTCAATATTTCGTCCAGTAAGTATGATTTTAATAAGATCCTCCTAGTTAAGGTGTTTAGCTGGTGCAAACCAACATGTTACCACAGCAGGAGGTTGTCAAAAAGTTGTTACAAAAAGGTTTTTTGTATTTCTGGGTTAAGTTCTGGACGGTTATCTAATTACCACTTAAAATTGAAGTATGTTTTTCGTAGAGGATGTCATGATCTCAGAGGAGTTGAGAGATGCTCGCTTTGGTTGCAAGCTTAATATTTGTAAGGGTGGCTGTTGCGTTGAAGGAGATGGGGGAGCTCCATTGGAGCCAGAGGAAGCTAAGTGGATAAAGGATAATATTGAAATTCTACTGACACATTTATATGACGAAAAAAGCCTGACGAGAGTAGAAAATATAGGACCTACATATGTCGAAGACGGAGTCGAACATGTGACTATCTTGCCCAAAAATGGAGCTTGTGTATTTCTGCTGGAGGAGTCTAAAGGATTTCGGCAATGTCTGTTTGAAAAATTGTATTTAGAAGGAAGGACAGAGTTTCAAAAGCCTATTTCATGTCACCTCTTTCCTCTGATATTCCGGCAAACTAAATATCATAAAATACTCTCATTTCAGCGTCGAAATATTTGTTTACCTTCTTGGAATCATGGAGAACATTTACTCAAGAATTTAGAACCTGCACTTAAGCGTAAATTCGGTAATAATTTTGTCAGTAAACTGTTTGAGAAGCTTCAGTTTGAAGAATAGTAGTATTATTGAGGGTTTACCTATGGATTTAAGCCCAGAGCTCTCGATGCGAAATAGTCACTAGCTATTTTGAAATTTTGAAAACTAGCACCGATATAAACCTCTTTATTACGGGTGAATTCTTTAAGGCCGAGTGCGGTACGGAAGTTCTTCTCTAGTTTAATCCAAGCTGGCCCGTCACTGGGCTCATCAATGCTATCAGCTTTCGAGGTGAAATCAAGTTTAAAGAGGCGATCGCCCACTCCTAAGTAAACAGATTTCTTTATAAATTTACGGTTATCGTTTGTCTCCAAGGCGTAATCGAAATGAATCATACGAAGACTGTCCCCCGGCTCACGAAGATATTGAGTTTCATGAAGCATCCTGAATTTCTTAAGTTTTTTTTCTTTTACTCTTCTCTCGTAAGCTCTTTTGATTATGTCTGAGTTTAGTTTATTCATATCACTTGCTTTACCGGCATTAATACTACTGAGCATTACAGACATTCCGGGAACGAAGATTTTGTATTTGATAGAACTATTAGGGTTGGTATTTTTTTCCCAGCTCCACGAAGCAGCTGGATTTTTGAATTCTTTTGGTTTGGGTTCCAGCCACTTATTTATATCGGACCAAAAGAAAATACATGTAGCAGTAGCCGTGATTCCTGATATCAGAGCAAAAATCCATTTAATCCAGGTTTTCTTATTTTTTCTTTTTTCGACTTCATTAGCGGCAGGAAATTGCTTGTCGGATTTGGAAGGTGAAGTCTGTTCATTGAATGGATTGTTAGGTTGGTTATCTTCATTGACTGAGTCAGATACTGCGCTACTGGCAGATTGTAGCATTTCTGACACTTGTTCATTACTTAGGATGCCCTCGTCATGATCGAGATCTTTCTGTTCTTCTTGTGTTTTTGACAGTAGATTCTCTAAGACGTTTTGAGAGTTGATGACATTTGATTCATTATCAATAATATTCTCTTTTTCTGAAAAGTCATCCTGACTCAGAACCGATGTGGGATCCGATGAGTTACCATCATTGTTATTAGCTTCATTGTTGAACAGCGCAGCAATATCAATTTCACCCAAATCGGATTTAGCTTGTTGCTGCTGGGCTTTTTTCTTTTTAATCAAGGCTTCTAAATCGTCTTCGGGTGGATTTTGACTTGAGTTATTAGATTCAGATGTAGGTTCGTCATTATTAGATTCAGATGTAGATTCTTCTTTATTGGTATTCAGAGAGTCAATATCTGAAGATTTATCTAGATCTGAGTTTTCAGTGGTTTGATCTTCAGTTGGAATATTTGTAGTTTCAATGCTCTTTTCATTTTGATTTTCATCTTTATTCTCAGTTTCTGGTTTTGTTACGGCACTCGATTGTTCTTCGAACATTTCCTTGAGATCCGTTTTGGATAGGACCTCTTCCGAATCATTTGGTTCAGAGGGTTCATTTTTTGGTGTTTCAGATGTTTTCTCTGACTTACTATTGGTTATTAAAGCTTCTATATCTTCCTGACTCATGATTTCATTCTGTTCCTGCCCCAATTGATCTTCTTTATCTTTAACTTCTTCGGATGAGATGGTTTCATTATCAGCTTTTTCAGCGGATTCAGGGTTATCATTGACTGCATTGGCCGACTCTTCCTCTGCGAGTTCTTCGAGGAATTCTGTAGTGATACTGTCCGTGGAAGCTCGTCTCGTGTCATCTGGCATTTCCCAAGCATTTGCTTTCACTTCGGCCTCTTCAAAAAGTCTTTGAATTTCTGTATCGTTAAGGTTAGACATAGTATTGTTGGAATTGTACTACGCTTGTGTAATCGGGTCACGAAGCATTTACATAGTGAACATCGTCAAAAGAGATCAAATTTCACAGTTTCTGTGAAAAATCTTTTTGTTGCACCGAAGGTTTTTTTATCGCCTTTTCCAATGATATTAAGACATCTTTAAGTTCAGCTTTGGAAAGAGAGTTATTGATGAATTTTGGGGCAAGAATCCTGAGTTGGCGACGATTGATTTGTGAGGATTCTAATCTGGGTTGAAAATATGCTGAGTTATACGAAGAAACATTTTTCGAAATATGATTTCCAAAAATAATCTGTTGACCAATATTCAAGTTGATTAACTCCTCGCTTACAATTTCTTTCACAATTACTTTTCCACTAGTATTTCCAGCAATACTGTAATTTCGATTAGTTTTAGCAATATGTGCTGAAGAGGTAGTTTTATCTTTAGCTCCAATAAATACACTACCGTCATTACTATCTATTCGAAGTTCGGAGTTTTTAGTGAAGACTTTAAGAGATCCAAATTTCAGAAATAATTCTTTATTTGAACGAATTTGTAGTTTTGTATTTTCAGAAATTTGAATATCGATATCAGGTTTGAGTAAAAGAGTTGCGGGATTGTTTTTTTGATTTATCCATTGCATTTTGGCCACAGTAACTTCATTTTCTAAGGTGCTGAGGGTTCCTATAGTTTGATTCATTGTATTTTGGAAATCCGTTATTGAAGTAGATTTTGTGTTATCAACAGTAATTAGATTAGGAATCTTATTTTGATTAAATATTGTTTGATAAAAAACCATTCCGATAAATATAGTTAAAATTCCTAAAGCATATTTTGCATAATAAAATAGTTCTGTATTGATTGTCCTAGGTGGGTTGTGCATTTCAATTTCCGAGCCAACCGTTAATTCTTCTTTGGAAAATTGTTTTGCAGCTTCTTCCAGTTGCATCGCTCGATTGCGTTTCTTAATTTGATCAATCACACTAGAAGATTTTGAACTGATAGCAATCGCCTCAGGTTTTTCTTCATTTTCTGTTACTGGAAAGTATTTATTGCATAGTTTGATTAAAATTACCTGATCTAACCGGTTACGAATATCAATAGAAAGAAAGTTTTTTATGCTTATCAATCGCTTAGTAAAATCATTTTTAATTTGTGAGCCGTCATTAGATTGTAGAATCCTACTAAAGAGCTCGAGTTCACTTTCTTTATTACTACACTCGATCTCAATTTCTCCTGTTAATCGATGAAACACGGTAAACAGAAAAGGCTCAAATACATTTTCACTAAGCTTTAGAATTTTAGCTGTTTCCTTAATTTTTAGCTTTTCTTGAAAAATAAGATCAAGTATCAGGCACATTGGTGTACTGAGTTGTTGAGTTCTAAATCGTTCTAGGTCTTCTGTATTAGGAATGTAGCGAGGTGAAAAAATTCTTTTCGGCAAAGGTTGTAGAAGAACCTCCTCATAGATTAATTCGTTACACCTTTTGAGTATATCGCCTTGTTTTTTTCTGAGAATTAAATTGATTGCTCCACTTAAAATTAGCTGTTTACAATGTTTTGGAGTGCTGTTTCGTCCCCGGATTTTTATAAAAAAGTTTTCACTTAGTTCCGCAAACCATTCTTGAGATTGATTTGGATTATGGGTAAAAAAATTAAAAAAATGAATCAGTGTCGGATTGAGAGCCCTTAGGTAATCGAGATAATCCTCTCTTTTCGGTTCTACAAGTCGATTTATAATTTCATCGATATTCATCAAAAAGTGCCCTTGTGAAACTTATCTCCATTCAGTTGGGAATTGGTAATATTGAAATTTACTACATAGGGTTTTGCTTGAGGACCTCGATTGGAATCTCCTTGTACAAACATAGCAACTTTAATGAAAAGTTTTTGAAAATGAAGTTCATATGGTTCATTTATGTTTTCTTGAAAATAGATGTGGTCAAAAATAGGTATCGCCTGAAAACTTTTTATTAGCCCCTTCTTAGTTTTATTATCTAATCCGTAGCTTTTGGTTTCGATTAATTCATTATTAAGTCTGAATCTAAATCGTCCCACAAAATAGTTGGGTTCTGGATAATATCTATACAGTATTTTTTCATTATTGCTAAACAAGTATAGATCATTGACAGTTATGGGTAATTTTAGTTTTTCTTTGAGATTTGGTTCTTCAAAGTCTTTAGAACAGTCCACTTTATGAGACAGGTTTATTGCAGCATTTTCGAGAGTATCCCAGTGGTTAGAAAATTTTACTGGGATATTAAAAAAGTTATCTAATTCTCTATGCTTGTTCCATTGTGTTTCGCCATACTCATCAATAAATGCTTTGTAAATCACTTTAGTTGCATCTAAGTCTATAAATTTTGCTTCATCTGAAATTGTGTTGAATGATTTTACTCGATAGCTGTAAAATCTTTCTGATCGTGGATAACCGTCTATTGGTAAATTATTCGGAGAGTTAAACGGCATAATGTGGTTTAAATCGTATCGTAGATCAGTAATGAGATTTTGTAGTTGTTTTATACTGTTTAAATCTTTTTCAGATTTTTCAACATTCCTTACCGAATTTGCGAAGTAGTTAAAAATACTCGTGATGACCAACGAGGCAATTAATAAAGAAAAGATGGCTTCAATTAACGTGAATCCTTTTTGTTTCAATTAAAACTCCGGTTTTACATCATCGAGTGCTATAAGGCTTTGAAGCCTAACGTCTCGGTTGTAGTTTTCTGCCCTTAATGTTTTCCAACGTATAATTACCTCAAGACTCAGTAACTGCATGTAAGGCGTGTAGTTTTTTGTACTCGTACTTGAATTAGCGGGTGAAACTTTAACAAGTCTTTGATAATTTGCGGGTAATGGACTCAAATTAAATGTACTTAATGCTCGTGTCTGACTGGAAACATGATCATTTTTTATCAGTGGTTTTGTATGGGGTAATTGACTTAGGTCGATGAAATTATCTGAATTTGGCGATGAGCCCAGTAGGCTTATGGAATCGAAACTTACAGATTGACTTAATGTATGGAATTCATCTATAACTTCACGTGCGAGTAACATAGCCTGAATTTCATCGAAGCTCTGTTGAGTTTCATGAATAGATTGCTGGTATAGAAGTATTAAGGGGACGATTAGAATTACAGAGATTGTGCTAGCTAATACAATCTCAATCAACGAAAACCCTCTATTTATCAAATTTGCCCCTTCCATTCACGGTTATGATCGTCTAGCACCATCCGGTAAAAATACTTATAGTAAGTCCCCAAAGGACTATAAGACGGCGAGTAAATAACCGTCGTGGGCGCTTGGAACATCGTGTAGTCTAATTGGTCCATAGCGATACCGCCTTGAATTGAAATAGCGGTTTGTGGATTTTGTTTTGAAATGGTTCGTTTTGCATTCAAAAAAACATCCGAATTGTATCCCTCATCCTCTTCATCATCAAGAAATACTATTTGGTCACAATTAAGGTTGAAATAGTACTGGCTTGAAATTTCGCCAACGGAACAGATTCCAGAAACCAGAAGAGCACTGTGGTTTTCGATTAGAAGCTTTTTATCAAGTGTTAAGTTTCCATCAATTTTTATGAGATGTCCATGTGTATTTAGAACATAATATCCAGATGAATTTCTTAAGAAGTCTTCTTTAAGCAAAGTATCAATTCCGTCATTTGAGCCACTTAGGCTAAAATATGTTTGAGCTGTGCGGAGTTCATCTACGTTGAAATCGTCGGGTTGTCCTTTCAAGTATAAGCTGCCTTCAGAGTTAAATTTAGACGGAGATAAAAACCACGTTTCTAAATTATCATCAGCAAAGTCATAAAGCCTCTCTTTTTCGTATGGTGCGAACATGAATTGTTTGAAATTTTGGTGGTCATTTGGTGGTATGACTTCATTGGTGAAATGTGGGTAATCAATCGTATGATTAATCGGTAATTTTTCGATTCGGGACATGAAATTACTGTATTGTTCGTAATTTGAAAACATGGCGTCATAGTTGAATTGTGAATCAACGCTTATGGTTTCAGGTTCATTTTCACATACATTGATGTAACCATCAGGTTCGGGTCTTAATCTATGTAAATTGTCCATAGTTTTAATTAACGGATTCAAAGTAAACTCGCGAGTTCCTTCCCAACCTTCCTCAGTTGCTTCTCTCAAAATAGCCATCCTTCCGTCACGCTGCTGGACAGATGGAACCCGTAAGCAGTTAGCTTGCTCAATTTCGTCGTTTGGAGTATCGACTCGATCTACTCCAACAGAGCTAATTTTGACGATTGATCTATATGCATTGCCCACGGTATAAGCTCTGTTGAAAGCTAAATAAGTACCAAAAGGATGTATCAAAGAAGAATAGGCTGAGTAGCCCGAGAGTATGTGGTGACTTGGGTCTGGCCGATTTTGAATATAGACATCAGGTTCATAAAAACCTTCGTAAACCGATTGTAAAATAGCTTTTCCATAAGTTTCGGAATTTAGAGGTTCACTATTTTTTACTATGTGAGATCGTTGGAAAAAATCTGGTGAATTAATTATTTGAGCTGGATATGTATTTGGGTTATTTCCAATCATTGGGTTAAACAAATGGAAGTATTCTCCCCAGCCTAAAGGGTCTGAACCTGGCGTTAGTCTTAAGATATTATTTTGACCCGGTCCAAAGTATAGAAAACCTCGTTGTAAAATTATTTTTCTTGATTTTTCTAGCTCATCTCCATCACTGAGATGATTCATATTTTCGAAGCTGTTTCCGCCTTTTCCAGAAAGTAGAAATGAATCGCCAGGTATCTGTGGATCATTATCGAGAGGCCCATTTATCAAAACTAAGGGGAAATTATATGGATACTTAAAATCACCTGATTGATCAATGATTGGTTTTCCAAGTAAATTAGTAATTAACTTATTGTATCTATCTCCCGAACTGCTTTTATGAAAAAATGTAAATTTACTGGTGATAGGGCTGATGAGGTTATATACATTCATATATTTCTTAAACTTATATTTTTTAGTAGTTCCCTTGTATGTTGCTTCACATATTAGCTCTATATTTAATTTCTTCTCGATTTTGTCTTTCAATACTTCTTCACCATTAGCATAAGAATAAAGCGATTTTGACTCCAAATTAATGCTGTACTCTAGTCTTAATCCGGGGATAGTTTTTTGATATGTTTCGTGGATAACTTTCATTTGTCTTGGGAACAAATTTATTAATGCCGAGTGCTTCAGTTGATTTTGGTTGGAGTTCTCGAATAATTTGTCTGAGGTTTGAAGAAAGAAGCCATAGAATGAGTTCTGATGAAATTTGCTATTTTGGCTCATACTTTGAAGTTCGATCTCGGAAGGAGTTTTAATGCCTTCTCGAATCGCTCTAATGAGTAATTGTAAGCCTGCTTCCGCAGAAGTGCGGGCCACTTCGTTGTATCGAGACTTGTGACTTTGAATATTTTGTTGGCGAGTCATCCAGTTAAGCGTAACTAGTAGGAGGCCTAAGACTGCTACAATGCCTGTGATGATAAAAATTATGAATCCACGATTAAAAAAAAGTGGATTTTTTTTAGAAATATTTCGCATGAGATGAGAAAAATTTTAGCGTTTAATCAAGTATATAATCAAATCCATTACCTTCTTGTGCACAAAAACTTGAGATGGCTAATCAGTTGCGCTACATTTCTGGTCTGGTATCTTTGTTTTTTGTATTAAGTGCAAATAGTTTAATAATGTATTTAGGTAACTTATGAGTCTTGAACAATTATTTCGTCTTTACGAGCAGGACGGACGCATCCACGAGTTAAATCGTGAAATAGTTCAAATACGGACTGGGATGCAAGACCAAATAGCTGAAATAAGATCAATCGAGACACGTATTGATCAGTTTCACGAAAAAGAAAAGCAGTTTGAGGTTAAATTGAGGGCTACCGAGGTTGAGGTGCAGGCTGCCGAAGAAGAATTGAAACGACTTCAGAATCAGAAAATGCAAGTTTCATCAGAGAAAATGTTAAGTGGCGTAGAAAAGAAAATTGAAACACAATCGAGGCTCGTCTCAAAATTGGAAGATAAGTGGTTTGAAGAACAGGAGGCTCTAGAGGTTTCTAGGGAAAATTTAAATAAGATGAAAGTTCATCTTGAATCCGAGGAGTCTAAACAAGAAAGTTTGATTGAAGATGGAAATTCAAAACTTGATATTTTAGAAAAAGAATTTAAGGATTTACTTGAGTTGAGACCCCTAAATTTAGATGGTTTACAGTCTTCTTTTTTGAAAAGTTACGAGTTTCAGCGATCGAAAAGTTCTACAGCTAAGGTGTTGTTTGATATTACCAATAACAATTGCCCGCGCTGTGGGATGCAGATTCCTAATCGTACTTTTGAAATGGTGCGTTACAATGAAGAAGTTACTACTTGTTCTAGTTGTAATGCTTTATTATTTTATTCTGGTAGATAGATGTTTAGAACATTTTTGTTTATATTTTTGACATGGTTCGCGTCCATAGTATGTGTTCAAGCCGAGGGCTGGATTCACGTACAAGATGATGCTGACCTACTCAGTCAGGAAACGAAGCAGTCTATCCAGCAAATGGCGGCTCAATTTCACGATGATACAGGTACAGTTTTTTTGTTGAAAACAGATATTCGCTCTGATTTGAGTCTTTTTCAGCAAGATTCGACCAATGCATTTGCAAACTTCATTAGGAATGTGCCTAGTGAAAAGGGAATGCTACTGTATTTTCAGATGAAGCGTAATAGTCAAAAAGGTAAGGTGAACTTTAGTGCTGGTTATGGTTTGCAGGGCGCCTTTAAGATGGTCGATGTTCGTCGAATTCTCCAAGATAAGATCCTGCACTTCCGTCACAATATGGCAGATCAGAAAGTACTAATTGAGGGTGTTAGTGAGTATTTTCTTGTCGTTAAAAACCATAAGTCCGCTCAAAATACGTCATTAGGCCCGAGTGATACTGTGAAAATCGGAGCAATCCAAACTGGTCTGAGTAAGAAATCTCTGTTTTGGTTATTAATTGGTTTGTTTGCATCTCTTGTTTTAGTGACTATTTTCTACATCGTTGGGAAACGTAGATGTCCAGATTGTGGAAGTCGATTACATGTAAATATAAGACCACTGTATAGAACCGACAGTCCATACAAAAGAATCAAAATCATCAAGTGTTTTGATTGTAATTATTTTAGAAAGTATTTATTCTAGAATAAGTTTGTCCCGCTCATGAAGCCGCGACTAGATTATTTTGTTTGTCTAGACGTACGGCTTTAACAAAATTCTGGATCATTTGACTCCTTGTGAGTCAATTTAGTTTAGGATAAGTTACGCGTGCAGGAGAGGAGTCACAGTGTCCGACGATAAGAAAAAACCTTCTGATTTTGATGATGAATTATTTGATAACGAAGATAAGCAAGACGACGATGATTTCATCGAGGAGGATCTGGATGAAGATCTTGATTTGTTTGATGAGGATGAATTGGATCATTCGGTGGAGGCCGATGACGAGAACTTACCAATAGTCATAGAAGACCGCGAGGCAAGAAAGCCCAGGGAAAAGGAACTCGAGCTGCCGGTTTTGCCTCTGAGAGAAATAGTTGTTTTTCCTTACATGGTTATACCGTTATTCGTAGGCAGGAGTCTATCGTTGAAGGCCATTGAAGTGGCGATGGAGTCCAACCGTGAGATTTTACTAGTTTCTCAGAAGCATGCGAAGACTGATAATCCTAGTGTAGAGGACCTTCATGAGGTTGGGACTGTTGCGGAGATCATGCAATTACTGAAACTTCCGGATGGTATTGTAAAAATTTTGGTAGAGGGAACGGCACGAGCGAAGGTACAGAACTATACCGAAACAAAAAAGTATTATCGAGCCAAGGTGGAAATTTTCGAGGACGAGGAAGAAAAAAATCTTCGCACGCAAGCGTTGATGAGAAACGTTATTGCTCAATTTGAACAGTATATTAAGTTAAATAAAAATGTCCCAATAGAAATCATCAACGTAACCAATTCAGTAGAGTCTCCCGGTCGTTTGGCGGACATAATTGTTGCTCATTTGAAGCTAAAGGTCGAGGTAAAGCAAAACGTTCTGTCTGCTTTTAGTGCGGAAGAGCGATTGAGTATGATTTGTGACATTCTTAATCGCGAGATAGAAATTCTCAATATTGAGAAAAAAATTCGAGGGCGCGTTCGAAAGCAGATGGAACAGGTACAGAAAGAGTATTATCTCAGGGAACAAATAAAGGCTATCCAGAAAGAATTAGGCGAGAATGACGAGGTTGCCCAAGAGGTAAAGGAGTTCAAAAAGGCAATTGAAAAAGCTAAAATGCCTAAGGAGGTCAAAGACAAAGTAGAAAAAGAGTTAGATAAGTTCTCTAAAATGTCTTACTCCTCCGCTGAGAGCGGCGTGATTCGTAACTACTTAGAAACCATGTGTGAATTACCCTGGTCGAAGAAATCTCGAGATAAGCTAGATGCCGGTCGTGCTCAGGAAATACTGGACCGTGATCATTTCGGTTTGGAAAAAGTAAAAGAGCGAATTACCGAATTCATAGCAGTATGCCAATTAAAGAAGTCTATAAAAGGGCCCATATTGTGTTTGATTGGGCCCCCTGGAGTTGGCAAGACGTCTCTTGCAAAATCGGTGGCTGAAGCTCTCGGTAGAAAATTCGCACGTGTTTCTCTGGGTGGCATGCGCGATGAGGCTGAAATTCGTGGGCACAGAAGAACCTATGTGGGAGCTTTACCAGGTAGAATTATTCAAATGCTACGTCAGGTGGGAACAAAGAATCCGGTGATTCTTCTCGATGAAATTGATAAAACAGGATCAGATTTCAAAGGAGATCCCTCATCAGCTTTACTTGAGGTCCTCGACCCTGAGCAAAACAAAAGTTTTAGAGATCATTATTTGGCAGTACCTTTTGATCTGTCTCAAGTGTTGTTCTTAACCACAGCTAATTATGTTGGCGGCATTCCTGCCCCTCTTAGGGACCGAATGGAGATGATTAATTTGTCTGGTTACACCGAAGAGGAGAAAATTGAGATCGGAGACCGATATTTAGTGCCTAAACAAACTGAAGAGAACGGAATTACTGGGAAAGAAATAGGAATATCCAAAGGCGCTCTGAGTGAGATTGTTCGTTGTTACACACGTGAGGCCGGTGTTCGAGATCTAGAAAGGAAAATTGGATCTATCTGCCGGAAAGTAGCAAAAACGTCTGTTACGGCTAAAAAATTTAAGCAAGCAAAAGTCACCGAAAAAACGGTTAACGAATATTTGGGTGTACGTAAGTTTCTTCCTGATATGCAGGGGGTCGTAGACCAAGTAGGAGTTGTTATGGGTCTTGCAGTTACTTCCCTTGGGGGTACGACCTTACCAATTGAAGTTGAAGTGCTTGAGGGTAGCGGCAAAATTATGCTTACTGGTAATCTAGGTGATGTAATGAAGGAAAGTTGTCATGCTGCTGTTACATACATCAGACGACACCGAGACGTTTTTGGTATAGCAAAAGATTTTCATAAAAAAGTAGATATCCACATTCATGCTCCGGAGGCGGCTATTCCCAAAGACGGTCCTTCAGCGGGTATTACAATAGCAACAGCTGCAGTTTCTGCACTGGCTGATATTAAAGTCCGTAAAGACGTCGCTATGACTGGTGAAATATCTTTGAAAGGCAAGGTAATGCCGATAGGCGGCGTGAAAGAAAAATCATTGGCAGCTTACAGAGTTGGAATCAAGGACATTATCATATGTCGAGATAATGAAAAAGACCTTGAAGATATCCCCGCCGAAATAAAGCGAAATATTAATTTTCACATCGTTGAGGACATTTCGGAAGTATTGGAAGTGGCGTTTGTCAAAGAAGATTTCGAAAGAGTTAAAAAAAAGGGTTTGAAGAATTCCCCTAAGAAGGCTGGTACTTCTAAAGGCTCTGCGGGTCGATCAAAAAAAACAGAGGATAGTCCTAAAGCCACGGTCAATTAGGTGGGAGTCTGAATGTCAAAATCCATGACTGGCTTTGCTAGGCATTCTTTTTCCTGGCAAGACTTTCGATTCGAATTGGAAGTTCGGTCTATCAATCATCGGTATCTTGAAGTTAATATACAACTTCCTAAATCTTCAATGCAGTTAGACTTGAAGATAAGAAAAATGCTGGAAGTTTGGTTTAAGAGGGGTAAAATAAGCCTAAATGTTCGTCTAGATAATGCCGTGTTTGATGTCCACTATGAGATCGATCATAAGCGATTAGGTGACTATATTACTAATTTGGTAGATATCAAAGAATCTTACAAGCTGAGTGATTGTGCACCAAGTGCATATGAAATACTAAAGTTGCCTGGAGTTTTGGTTGAAAATAGCGATACGCAGTGGCCTGAAGAGTTGGAAATAGAGTTAGAAAAGAATCTGAGCATCTTATTTAAGAACTTGAGTGAAGCTCGAAGCCGTGAGGGTTTAAGTTTGGCGCGAGAAATCGAGGAATATTTGAATCAAATTCAAAAGATATGTGAGGCTATAAGTTCTCTTCGCAGTGGATATGCTGAGCAGTGTAGATTAAAGTTTGAAGAAAAATTGCAAGCCTTTGATAGTGGAAAAATAGATGAACAAAGATTGCATATGGAACTCGCGATTTTAATTGAGAAGAGTGACGTGGAAGAGGAAATAGTTAGATTAAAAAGTCATTTAGAATTAGGGCATGAGCTCTTGAGTAAGGATGGTCCTAGTGGAAAAGATTGGAATTTTTTATGTCAAGAGTTCAATCGTGAAATCAACACTATTGGTTCGAAAAGTGGACAACTGGAAGTTTCTCAGTTAGTTCTTAAAGCCAAATCTTGGCTTGAGAAGATAAGGGAGCAAGTCCAGAATTTAGAATAAGAGGATTTTAATGAGATTAAATTTATTAAATATAGGATTTGGTAATTTTATTATTTCTGGAAGAATCGTTGCAGTAATTTCTCCTGGTTCGGCGCCAGTCAAAAGAATTAAAGAGGTTGCTAAGACTAAAGGTTTATTGGTTGATGCTACTTATGGGCGCAAGACGCGCGCTATTGTAGTTATGGATAGTGAGCATGTCGTTTTATCAGCTATTAATCCAGATACGATTGCCTCGAGACTAGATCAGAAAGTTTTATTAAACCAGCCAGACCCAGAGTCCATTGATGATGATGAGGAGGATTAGTTTGGAGCTAACATCGAAAGGTTTGTTGGTTGTTGTTAGTGGTCCCTCCGGTTCTGGTAAGTCGACTCTATGTAAGCTGCTTCTTGAAAATACAGATGATAATTTCGGTCTTGTTACATCACATACGTCTAGAAACATTCGGCCCGGCGAAAAACATGGTGAAGATTATTACTTTTTGAGTCGTGAGGAGTTTCAGAAAAATATTGACGAGGATGCATATCTAGAATGGGCAGAAGTGCATGGTAATTTCTATGGTACTCCCCGTGATCAAGTTCATCAGTTTCTTGAGACAGGTTTGAATGTTTTGCTTGAGATTGATGTTCAAGGGGGGTTACAAGTTCGTGGAAAGATCGAAAGAGTAATTCTCATTTTCATAAGTACAGCAACGTTCGGCGAACTATGTGAGCGATTAAGAGGGCGTGGGACTGATTCTGAAGAGGTAATAAAAACTAGGATTCATAACGCAAATATGGAGCTGCGTATGGTTCCAAATTACGATTATTTAGTAATAAACGATGAGCTTCAACAAGCGCTATTTGACATACGTCAAATTCTTTCGAGCGAAAAAAAACGTATTTGGCGTTTGAATATTAATGATTACTATGATAAACTGCAGGCTCCCAAAATTCACGGTGAAAGGAACTCTCAGTGATCGAATTTAACATAGATCGTGTTCAGAAAGAACTCGACGGCAAGTATAATTTATCTCATTTAATAATTAATCGCGTCAAAAGATTGAGAGCTGGCGTAGAGTCTAAGGTTGAAAAGAAGATGCGCGAGAAGGATATTGTACTAGCCATTAGAGAGATAGAATCTGGAGATCTAGTCTATGAAAGAGACGAAGAAACTACTCGTCAGATGGAAGTCGATCTTACTGAGAGTGTTATAGATGAGGAAAATTCAACCATACTACTTGGATCTGAAGAATAGTTTCCTTAAATAGACTACAGGTACTGGACTACTCTTGCTTGTTGCCCAAGTTATTGTACCTAGGCCAGTTTATGGTACTTATTCGTACCAAGTCCCCGGTAGTTTTCAAAATTTAGTTCGGATTGGAGTCAGAGTCCAAGTACCTTTCGCTGGTCAGGTGCTGGTAGGATGTGTTATCAGCCTTTCAAATGAAGCAGAGATAGATCCGGAAAATCCTGAAATTCAATCGAGCGGTAAAGTATTCAGATATAAAGAGATAGAAAACGTTTTTGAAGACTTTAGTTTTTTAAGTGCGGATGACCTAGAACTGATATCTCAAATATCAAGATATTATTTAGTTTCTCCCGGTGAGGTACTGAGTCTCTTCTTACCTCGTTATCAACCAAAATCGTCGAAATTGTATGCTTTAAATTTTGATTTGACGACTTGTTTAGATCGCATACCTCGCAGCCGAAAAAAATTACGGCAAGGATTAATTAGGTTTGCTATGGGAAATGAATCATCTATTGGGCGTAATGAATTACTGGAGAAAACCTGTTGGGGTTCGGGTTTACTTAGGGACGCTCTGAAATTAGATATCTTAAATGAGATTAATCGTTTACCTGAGTTAGAGATGTGTAGAGACGCAGACTTTGATCTTAGTCGTGATACTTGGCCGGCATTAAGTAAGCAGCAAAAAAATGCATATTTAGCCATAACAAACAGTTCTGAAACCGTTCAGTATCTACAAGGAGTTACTGGTTCTGGAAAAACAGAGGTCTACTTAAATTTGATTTACGATTGTTTAAGATTGAATAAAAATATAATTTTTTTAGTTCCTGAAATTGCTTTGACTCCTCAATTTGTAAATATCTTTAAAGAGCGTTTTGGTGATCAGGTTGCAGTTTTTCATTCTAAAATCAATGATCGTCAAAAGTATTTAGAGTGGAAATTGTTATTAGAGGGTCGAAAAAGAGTTGTTATTGGTGCTCGCTCCGCATTATTTTCGCCTGTTCCTGATCTGGGGTTGATTATTTTAGATGAAGAAGGCGAGAGTACATATAAGCAAGACACATCTCCTTTTTATGATGCGCGAAGAGTTGCGGAGAAAAAAGCTCAAATTTTGGGTGCTAAATTAATCATGGGTTCGGCAACTCCAAGTCTTAATGCTTGGAGCCGTATTGAATCAGGTGAGATATCTTGTCAAAAAATGAATCAAAGACATAATCAGTTTGATCTACCTAAGATTTCTCTTATCGATCTTAAAAAAGAATTTAAGGCCGGAAATTACTCTGTTTTTTCTGGAGAATTGAAAAACAAAATGCAACGGGAGATTAATAAAGGAAATCAGGTTATTCTTTTTGTAAATCGAAGAGGGCATTCTAGTTTCGTAATGTGTAGAAAATGTTCTCACACCTTAACATGTCCTCGTTGTGACTTATCTTTGACTTATCATGATAGTGATGTATTGCATTGTCACTATTGTGGTTTTTTTGTACCTAAACCCTCTGAGTGTCCCAAATGCCAATCAAAAGCAATTAAGCAATTTGGCTTAGGAACTCAGAAAGTAGAAAGTTTCTTTAGAAAAGAGTTTCCAGGTGTCTCCATGGCTCGATTAGATACGGATCTAAGTTCAAAAAAAGGCTACACAGAATCTGTTCTTAGTAAAATGCGTAATAAAGAGATACAAGTCTTGATAGGTACTCAAATGATTTCGAAGGGTCTTGATTTCGAAGATATAACTTTAGTAGGTATTTTGAATCCTGATTCCTTAGTCAAAATGGGTGATTTTTCCGCAAGAGAAAGGGCTTTTCAGTTATTTGTTCAAATCGCGGGTCGTTGTGGAAGATCTAGCAAAAAGGGTGAGGTAGTTTTACAGACATATAATCCAGAGCAAAAAATTTATGAGCAATTATGTGGATATGAAGTCGCGCAATTTGTTGAGCAGGAACTGAATATTAGAGAAGCTCTTCAATTTCCTCCATATACTCGACTTGTTTATATTGAAAGTAATTCAGAGTTACAAGAGAAAGCTCTTCAGAATTTACAGCGTCTCTATAAGATTTTAATTGAAATATCTAAAGGTCTGATTCAAGAAGTTTACGAACCACAGCCTTGTCCAATTCCTAAAATAAATAGAAGATATAGATATCGATGTGTAATAAAAGCAAAGGAATCATCAGAGTTTTGGCAGGAGCTCGAGGATGTTCGCAAGAATTATCGCAGTATGAATCGTACTAGAACTAAATTTCTTGTTGATCCTGAAAGTCTACTCTGAGAATTTACTTAAGGATGTGACATCTATGAATGCAAAATTTTTAGGTTATTTTCTCTTCTTCATTAAGAGCATGTTTTCATGCATCGCTTCAATTAGATGATCTTTGTTTCCACGATGACATAGCATACAATTGACTTGATCTGCTTTGCGACCTTCAGAATGATTCCAGTTCAAGTATTTTTCATTAATTTCTTGAGTCATGCGAATCATTTCCCGAGCTATTTCTTTGTGCTTGAGACGCTTGCGAATAGAGGGATTAGTAATAGAGTCGTTTAGGTCTACGCTTTTATCTTTAACATGACAAAAACTACATTTCTGTCCTAAAGATTTGGAGTAAAACTTCATGGTAGCTTTGAGCTCTTTTTTACTTAAATGGCCCAGTAATTGTAGTGTAGATTTTTGTTTTTTCCGGATTTTTTTAGCCTTACTGTGAGTAGGCTCAATACTTAAAAATGTACTAATAAGAAAGCATAGTAGGAGAGTACGCATTATGAGTCCAATGTAGTTGTGGGGGTACTGGACGAATCACTTTTTAAAGATTTTAGGCTGGGAATCGTTGTTTCTTCGTCAGTATCCTGTGGTAAATCTTTGATATTTGATGAGTTATTTTTCTCTTCTGATAAGTTGATTTTAGACGGATTATAGGTTTGAACTCTTTTGGGTACTTTACCTTCAGTAATCATTATAAAATGATTTGTTTCAAAGCCCCAATAGGTAAGTATTGAATGGCTGAACAACACAATAATTGTCAATTGTATGACTATTTCCAATAATCGCATGATCAAGTTCATATTTGATTAATTAACTTAGCTTTTATACCATCGTAAGAGTGCAACAAAAGTTCCTGTTTTTCAAGCTGATCGAGAAGGTAATTTACATCACGAGTGGCTCCTCTAAATCCTAGATAAATTCGATCTTCGCCGTATCTGGTTCCCATAACTTTTGTTAAATCATATATCTGCTCTAATAGCTTCTCTGCTCCAAAACAGACCTCGATGGTTTTTTCGCTTATTTGTGAGGAGAATCTAGCGAATATACTATCTTTGAGCTTCATTATGTCTTCGCCGGTTCTAGCAGAAACAAATATCGCATCATGGTAAATTGACTGAACTAATTTGCGCTCCAGACTTGTATTAAAATTATTCGCATCAATTTTGTTGAATACAAGAAGACGCGGAATATTACTTATTTTTAAGTCTTCTAAAACTTTATGCGTATCAGCAATACGACGTTTGTATTCTGGGTCTGAGATATCTACAACATGTAGCAAAAGATGCGCATCTTGAATTTCTTCAAAAGTCGATCGAAAAGATGCTACGAGTTGATGAGGAAGTTTTTTTATAAAACCAACAGT
>JAYZAC010000190.1:0-19452 GCA_036339875.1 bacterium
AGATTTCATCATTCGTGTTTTGATGACCCGTCTGATGCTGCGGGTTATTATGCTGCTTTAGATCTCTATTTAGTTTCTAGCAGAGCCGAAGGCGGTCCGAAAGCTCTAATGGAAAGCATGGCAAGTGGTATTCCCTTGGTCACAACAAACGTGGGAATGGCTCCGGATATGGTGCTCGATGGGTTTAACGCTTTTATGGCACCCGTTGATGACGTGGATGAACTAGTTAAAAAAGCCGAAACTTTGATAAATAGTTCTGAACTACGCTCTAAATTTGTACAAAATGGATTTGTTACGGTACAAAAATATGACTGGTCTGTAATAGCGACTTCTTATATGAATGACCTTTATGCGGGGCTTATTGATGACAAGTGATTTCGATAGCCTTTTAGATTGGGTCTGCACTGTAAAAAACGAAGTGACAGAATTCATGTCATTAATGAAGAAAGATAACGGGACTTATAAGTACACATTGAGTGGCGATTTATACCCCGAAGATACTCTCTCTAATCTTGGATCTAATGTTTTTGCTCTTAAAATTTTTTACGTTCTAGGCATAACCAAAAATGATGAAATTGATGTTGTTATAGAACATATTAAGAAATTTCAGCAACCTAATAGTTTATTTTCAGATCCATTTGTTTTCAAAAAAAGTTTTCTAAGAAATTTGGTGTCCTCCATAAGACGAGGTAGATTATATAACCTCACTAATTGGCAGTATAAAGTTGCTGAAACGCGGCAATGTATTTCTGCTCTTGGGCTTTATGGTGACAAGCCTGAATATGAGCCTTCTTTTTTTCCTAAAAAGTCTCTTGAGGTAGAAGACTATTTAGAAGCATTAAACTGGCAACGTCCTTGGGATGCTGGTAGTCATTTTTCTCATTTGTGCTTTTTTTTGAGCAGGCTCGAAGGTAACGGTGATACAGACGCGTCTGAATGTCTTGATTCGGCATTTAGCTGGATTAGTAAGCTGCAAGACCCTGAATCTGGGTGTTGGTGGAGAGGTAAGCGTCCATCCGATGGAGAGCTAATAAATGGTGCTATGAAAGTTTTAACCGGCTATGAGGCAGCCGGAAGAGGTTCCTTTGAACATGCCGATTCGCTAATTAATTTTTGCTTGAATGCGGTAAATAATACACATGCGTGCGGTAACTTTAACATTCTTTATGTATTGGAAACAGCTCAACAAAATGTTGATAGCATAGCTAGGCGAGCAGAGCTTGAAGCCTTTGTTTACGAGAGACTGAAGATATTTAGAACATATTGGTTTGCGGAGTATGGTGGCTTTTCTTTTAACCCTGAAAAATCCTCTGAAAATTATTATGGTGCTCGTGTGAGTAAAGGTTTGAATGAGCCGGACATTCATGGAACTGTCATGTTCATTTGGGGGTTATCGCTAATATCAAGATTAATGAATATAGATGATAAAACGGGATTAAGACCTTTTAGCACATAACATATGTTGACTGTAGATATTTTAAACAACGTAATTTTAAAGACTAAATCGGGCTATTATTATGGGATTCAAAAAGCTTATCAAATCAATCATTATGAAAAATGAACACCTTAGCAGGTTTTATCTTCACTCATTACTAAAGTTACACAATGTGTGCTACAACCTTATAGGTCCTGCTGCAATACAATTCAATAATGGTATTCATCCTAAGCGTCAGATCATAAATTATGAAAAATGGTTTTTTGATAAAGTGGATGAAGGTGATAAAGTTATCGATATAGGCTGTAATAGGGGTTATCTTTGTTCTTATATTTCTCATAAATGTTCGGAAGTAATTGGGATTGATCTTGATAAATCTCACATCGAGTATGCTAAAAAGAATTATCCTCTTAATAATCTTGAGTTTATTCATGCTGATGCAACAGAAGTCGATTTAGCGGATTTAGCGCCACAGAAATTAATCCTGTCCAATGTGCTTGAGCATATTGAATTTAGAGTGGATTTTCTTAAGCGTTTGAAAGAACTTACAAAAAAAGTCGATGAGCTCAAAATTTTAATTCGAGTTCCTCTCATTGAGCGAGATTGGCTTGCTGTTTTCAAAAAAGATTTTGGAATTGATTACAGGTTAGATCCAACACATTTTACTGAATATACACAGTTAGAATTTGATAATGAATTGGGCCTTGCTGGGCTAGAAATATTAGAAAGTGAAATACAATTTGGTGAGTTGTATGCGGTGACTAAATTTCGTTGTTAGGCTAATGCTTGATGGCTAATCGTCCTGAGTAGTCCGTAACATTAAAAAGAGGTTTGTAATCTGAGGTATTGAAGTACTCATCGACAGCTTTCCGTGCACCTTCCCAGTGTCCATAGTCATCTATAATGAGAACTCCTTTTGTTTTTAGTAAAGGGTATAAAACTTCTAATTCTTTTTTAGTAGATTCATACCAATCAGTATCGAGTCTCAGTACTGAAATTTCATCAGGCAAATTAGTTTCTATATTTAATGTCTTAAGTACATCTCCTTGAATAAATTTCATGGAATCTAGATCAATGCCAGAGGCGACGACATTATTTTGTACATCTTGCAATGATGCATAGCACCATTCACTATGAAATTCATTAAGATTATCTTGATACTTTTGCTTGGCATTTGTACCAGTTCGTATCGAGTTATCGAATTCCGTTGGCTCAGTCATTCCTTCAAAGGTGTCAAACATATAAACTCTCTTATCTGAGCCTAGGAATTCAAAAGTTTTTTTGGCGAGAATGCTATTTCCACCTCTCCATACACCACACTCAACGAAATCCCCTGGGATATTATTCTTCACTACGTACTTGCAGGCTAATAATGTAGCGACTAGCCTCGGTATACTAACCATTGTATATTTGTTTTCACAAACAGATTTAATTAAAGAGATTTCCTCGGATGTTAACTCTGCAGCTATATTGTTGTAGGGTTCACAGGTGTCTTTTCTCTCCAGCTTAAATCCCATGTTGTCTATCAATCCCAATACAAGTCTTTTAATCATTGATTACCTTTGTCCGTCCAAACTATACATCTGAGATTCACGTACGTGGAATAGCCGAAATAAGTTAACAAATAATCTATAAAAAAGCTATTTACAAAATCTAGGTCTATCATTCAAAATCTTAAGAATTAGAGCGAAAATACGGTCCGTTTTATCAGTTTTAATACTCGATATAAACTTTATTAAGATGATGACTTATGACGTACATTTTTGATGTGATTAATTAATTCTGAAATAAACGGTACGATAGTCCACAATGCGAATTTAAATATTATTGAATAAATTACACCGAGTATTCCGAAAAAATTTATGAAAAAAATCAATGAAATTAGATAAAGAATGGATATTACCGCTCTTAAATAGGCTTCTTTTTTTACGTCTTTAATAGCGACCTTTTCAGTTAGTTTGATAGCTCCGGGAACGGCCAGTAGATAGCCGAATACTATATACTTAATGTAGGGTATGGAATCGTTATACTTTTGATATAAAAACGTATTTATGACCCATTCTGAGCCTAGAACAATAATAATTGCTGATAGCGTTGTGCAAGCCATTGCGATAAGGGTGTACTTTTTTACCCTGGGTGTTAGTTCATGTTTAGGGCACTTGGTAAGTAAAGGCAGAATAATGTTAATTATTGCCGTCAGAACTGTTTTAAGTTGTTCTTGAGCGAACTTTGCTACACTGAAGATACCCAAGTCTGTAAATCCATAGATTAATCCGATAACGATTTTATCAGCCTTATTTTCTATTATAGGAATTAATGATGTAAGACTACGCTTGAGAACATAAGAAAGTTCCTTTTTTAAATTTTCCGGTTTGATTTCTTGTGGACCGAAGTCGTACCTAATAGCTAAAAAAGCGTAGATGATAATAGGAATCAAGAAACTTGGTAAAACTAATAGGGATAGATTTGGATCAGTTTGTAAAGCAGCGCCGCATACAATTAGAATTACCAGTGTCTTTATAATGATTTCATATTTAGCTAGTAGGCTAATTTGTTTCGAGCCATTAAGTACGCTGGCAAACATTTTTATGGGGCTTAGAGGAAAAAAAATGGCGATAACAAAAAGAGTGATGTGGAAGTTAATTGATAGAGTATCGTAGTAGTAGGCCTGAGTAGCTAATATTATAATACTGGCGATTACTGAACATGAAGCTCTATATCTTAATATTGTTTTGAAGTAGTACTCTTTCCGATTGGCAGCTAGCTGAATCATTGCCGTGTCAGCACCATGCAGGGTGAAAATACCTAGAATGGGTATCAGGCTTAAAATGAATTGCATTTTTCCAAATAATTCTACTGAGATGAATTTCATTAAGATAAAAGCCTGAAGCAGTGAGAGTGCTGTAATTCCATAGCTTTTGAACAGAAAAATAATAAAATTTTTTCGATTTTTATTTGAGATGGTTTTTTGAAACAACATTCAATCACTCGATTTGATACAACTTTTAATTATAATCTTATTAGATAAATTATTGTTGTTATTTAACCACTATAAAAAAAACATATCGCTGGTCAGCAATAATTAACCTTCTATTGAATTTATAACTACTAGCTGAATTTCTAACTAAGATTAAGTTTGGGATAAGTTTTTAGTTTATTGTCAGAAACTATGATTTTTGAAGGACAAGCAAAACTGAATGAGAACAAAATCTACTAAAGCATAATTCAATGATTTTTCTTAATATTCGGCCGAATATATGCTTGGAATCATAGATGGGCTGCATTAGTTTTCCAAGAATACCGATTTCCTCTTTCAATCCCTTCAAAGCGTCGAAAGGAACAGTATCAACGAGCTTAAATCCAAGCTTTTCATAATGGCCTACTACTTTTTTATGATTTAAGGCGAATTGATAGAATTTTTCACGATGCAAAGCACCTTGCCACTCAGAAAAAAAACCGCAAGAAGTTTTTAGCTTTCGAAACGGTGACATGTAGGGAAAAGTAAGAAATAAATATCCATTTTTATTGATTATACGAAGCATATCTTCGGCAATGGCATCGTAGTTGTCATAAAAATGCTCGATGACACCAATAGACCAATAGGCATCAAAATAATTATCCGAGAATCCCGAATTTCTTACATCGCCTAGTACGCAAGGTACCTCAGCTAAATTTTGCTGTAAAAAATTTATGGTTTCCTGTGCATAATCCAAAGCGGTTACATCATAACCATGTAAATGGAGCCCCCAGCTAATGGTGGCAAGACCACAGCCACCTTCCAATACTTTACTTCCCGGAGAAAGATATTTAGATGTTTGATACACAGTGAAATTATATTTTGAAACTGATTTTGGATAAATGGTATTTAGTCTTTGATTATCCCAATGCTGATCCCAGTAATTTTCATTAGCAACATTGCCTGTATATACAAGTCGATCTGCTGAGCTTTCATAAAATCTTGGCATGCTGCGGATTTTAATCCCAGAGTTGAATGATTTCAAGTCTTACTGTTGGTATTTATTATGGTTTGATTAATTTGAGAATAGTCTGAGGAATACTTGCTATAATCAAGTCTTTGATGAGGTACCTTAGTTCCACCAGACTATACTTAAAAGTTTTATAAGCTAATAACTTAGCTCTCAGTGCATAGGTTCTTTGTTCCCGCAGTTTGGAGAAAGAGATCGATTGCGAGCTCAAACGATGATACATTAGCACCTCTGGTAAGCTATCTAGCTTATATTTTGAAGCTATTCTTACCCAGTATTCGTAATCCTGAGTATATTTGAATTTAGGGTTATAGCCTCCAAGCTCCTCATAAACATTTTTTCTAAACATCACCGAGGAGTGAGCGAATGGGTTAAACCTAATAAAAGCTTTACAAATTTGTTCATGATCCCCAATATGGGGGCAATGTCGTCGACCTAATCTATCACCACTTTCATTAATCTGTTCGTAATTACAAGCGATCATGGCATGTTCAGGATTTTGATCAAGAAAATCGACCTGTTTCTGTAACTTTGTTTTTTCCCACAGATCATCTGCGTCTATTCTTGCAATGTAGTTACCACAGGAGAGTTTCAAACAGCTATTCAGAGTAGCGGTCAGCCCCATGTTAGTTTGCTGCACTAACCTAATTCGACCATCGTTGTAACTTTTTAAGATATCAATGGTTTCATCTGTACTTCCATCATCGATAATAATCCATTCAAAATCTTTGAGAGTTTGTGAAAGCACAGAGTCAACAGTTTCTTTGATGTAATTTTCAGCATTGTATACTCCGGTGATGATAGATACTTTAGGTTTCATTCGATTGCCGATTGTTTCTGATACTTTCTATTGAAATTAGTAGTTATCATTTTTAAGTATCCATGCGAACTATTCGTTCATTATGCATTACACGATATTCTTGAACCTATTATTTCGGTACCATTAAATGTCGGAGTACTCGCAAATTGTTTAGACCAGACCTTTTGATTTGTCAGTCTAGTGAAAATAATTAATCGTTTAGTGATTTTCGCTAGAGAGAAGGTAGCTGTTTTATATACGAATATAGAATTTATGAGGGTCATCTAGCTTCGAGCCTCAGATGTTCGATTACATCTTCAAGGATACTATCAAGGGTTCTTTTTGGAGCCATTCCGATTAAGTTTTTGAGTTTTTCAGTACTTGGAACTCTACGGGGCATATCTTCGAAATCTTTGGTATATACGAGGTCATATGGGGTATAGCTTAAAGAGCTTTTAGATGAGCTTTTTTCAATTATAATCTTAGCTAACTCAGTAACGCTGATTTCTTCGACACCACCAATATTTACAACTTCACCGACTGCTTCAGGTGTTTCCATGAGTTTTATGACGCAATCAACGACCTCGTCTACATGTGTAAAAGTACGGGTTTGTGATCCATCTCCGTGAACTGTAATATTTTCATTCCGAAGTGCTTGCTGCACAAATGTTGGAATAACCATTCCGTATTCTCCCGTCTGCTTGGGACCCACGGTATTGAAGAATCTGACAATAACGACTGGTAATCTGGCAGAACGATGATATCCAAGAGCAATAAATTCATCCATGAGTTTAGATGCTGCATAACTCCAGCGAGCCTTACCACTTGAGCCGAAAGTAATATCGTCATCTTCTGATAAAGGAGCTCGACTTTGCTTACCATATACTTCTGAGGTGCTGGCAATAAGAACTTTTTTCTGAAATTTATTGCAAAGTCTAAGAACAATTTCAGTTCCCATGATATTGGCGTGAATGGAAGATAGAGGATTATCTAGTATGTATTTGACACCTACTGCGGCAGCCAAATGAATTACTAGACCGCATGTCCCAATCAACTCTGTCATTTTCTCCTCGTTGAAAATCGTATCAATACTAACGTGGAAACGATTCTTGAACTCAGGATTCTCTTGAAGATGACTAATGTTTTTCAACGAGCCTGTGGACAAATTATCGATGACATATACTTCAAGTCCTGCTTTAAGATACTTCTCAGCAAGATGGCTACCGATGAATCCGGCCCCACCGGTGATCAATACTTTTTTATACACAGTTACCCCTTCCTAATAAATCGGAAAAATAAGTTGCAAATCTTAACAAAAACTACAAGATTATAAAGGTCAAATCCAATACTTGTACGAAGTATCAAAAAATCTTTCTATTTTATTAATTGTTGGTCAAATTGTAGATACTTTATCAC
This sequence comes from bacterium, assembly GCA_036339875.1. GTDB lineage: Bacteria > Muiribacteriota > UBA6191 > UBA6191 > UBA6191 > JAYZAC01. The sequence continues at coordinate 7,637 of JAYZAC010000190.1, forward strand.
CATAGAAGTCTCTTGACACAAAAACGGTCAGTACAAAAACTGATTGAGAATATAAGACTATTTTATAAGAAGTACTCTTGTGGATTTTTTTAATGTTGAAAAATTTATTTTGTATTACATGATGCTCACTCTCATGAGATTGAAAGTATAAATAAATAGGTCATTGAGAATTACAGTAGAATTAGACTCATCAAGGGTTTTAATAGACTATATTTAGCTTGATATTTTTGCTCCAGGATTAGTTCTTGTTCAATGTCTTTTCGCATTTTCATTGAGCATCATCGATACTACTCAATTGATTTATCACGATACTGAAATCTTTGAGTTTTAGTAGAAAGATAAATACTAGGGTTATTACACTAATCAAAATATTAATCTTATTGTGGTCTGTAAAATATAAAACTATCGGAATAGGAACATAAGTAACACAGCTAAGGCATAGATCTTTGAAAAAAACGCTTAAGCTAAAATTTTTTGTTTTACTGAGAAAAAAAAGACTCACTCCTCCATAGCCTAAAGTTTGAAATATTAATTGAGACCAGAGCACACCGCGCTCTTGAAAGCTATCGGCCAGTAAACTAAATATTGGCCAACTGACCAAGGTTGCTGCGATCAATGAAAGACAAAATTGAGTTAGCAGTTGAGAGGATTCTTGAGAAAGTATCCACCGCGTTGTAAGTGAAAATAATGTGATAAAAAATATTCCGGGTGTCAATGTTAATAAGCTAATCTGACTAATATATGTATTTAGTGTGGTGTAACTTCCGTTGTTGAAAACGTACTTTATGAACAATGGGCCTAAGATAATCATCAAACATGTTAGCGGAACACATAAACATATCAGGAACCTAATCAGCGACTGAATTTTATATCCTGGATTTTTATCTCTATGCCATTGCACCATACGTGGGTAAAAAATCAAGATTACCGGAAATAAAATAAGAGTTGTCGTGATTTCTACTACTTTTCGACCGTTCAGAATACTGGTAAAGCTGCCTTGTTGTAGTCCGGTCGCGAAGTAATCAGGTAAAAAAATGAGTAAGAACTGACTGAGGAAAAGTAGTAGAGAAGTGATCCATAAATTCCAGTTGAAGATCTCTTTATCTATGGGTTTGAGGATGAGTACAAATTTTAGATCTGATTTCAGCATGATAATAAACATTATTATGAGTTGAAGAATACCGGCAGTAACCATTCCTAAAGCTAAGCTGTATTCACCCCAAGAGTTGGAAAATGCGTATATGAAAATCAAACATGTAAATCCAAAGCAGACGGAATTAAGGTAGGTGAATGTAAAGTGCTTCTGAGATTGATAAACAACGCAAAAGAGGTCGTTCAAATAAACGATTGGAAGCAATAAAATAAGTATTAAAAAAAAGTCATAAGTGGAATGAATCGTTTCAGGACTCCAGCGGCTTACTAGGCCAAGGATTTGAGGATAAAAAACACACAAAATGGGAATTAAAAGAATCATGCTAATTAGCACTTTAGTAGCCAAGGCGCAGCATTTTTGCCATGCTAATGCAGAATTCTCTTCGAATTTTTTGACAAGATATGGCAGTAGTATATTGCTATTGAAATGCGTCCAGAATCCACTCAATAAGATAATCATCGAATATAGATAAAATATAAGATCAGTCTGAGTGTTGGCTCCAAAAATATAGGCTATCGAGAGCGTAGTGGCAAAGCTTAGAAACTTTCCTAAAGTAGCGAGTAGAATACTTATTATTCCTGATTTCTTAAGACTCTGAGATCTGATCATTGCGCAAGTTTAGCATTGGTTAACAATTTCCTCTCAAATACTATAATTTAAAATTGATGGTTGAACTTTTTGAAGCCTTATAACAGCTCTGGTAGAATATGGTCCCAGCAGGGGGACACCTATGAACTTTTTAGATTGGTCTGTGGTCTTTATTTACCTAGCTGGTATGATTTACATGTCTTATTCTTTGGGTAAAAAGCAAGAAGATATGAAGTCATATTACTTAGGCGGTAATAATTTAAGTTGGTGGTCTATTGGAATATCCACCATGGCGACTCAATGCTCCACAAATTCTCTTTTGGGGGCTCCGGCGTTCATCATAACCACTGGTATGCTTTGGTTACAGTATGAGTTTGCCGTACCTCTTGCCATGGTCATAATCATGGTTTTTTTATTGCCATTTTACCGAAAGCTCAACCTGATCTCAGTATACAGATATCTCGAGCTAAGATATGGAGTCGGTACGAGGACCACCTTATCCATTTTATTTCAGTTTCTTAGAGCCTTTGGAACCGGTGTAACGGTTTACGGTATTGCCATAGTTTTGCAAGAAATCATTGGATTACCATTTCATTGGGCAGTAATTATTCTGGGTGTGGTAACCATAATTTACGACATGCTCGGTGGGATGGAAGCTGTTGTTCTTTCTGATGTAATTCAAATGGTGATTTTATACCTAGGTATTCTAATGTGTCTAATCTACAGTATCGATGCAGTGGGTGGTTTTGGACAGGTCGTGGAATGGTTTCCCAAAACTGGTGAGGTTTTAGCAGGCTTAGGTGATTTAGCGCCAAAAGCTACGTTTCATGGTTTTCAAACAGTAGATTTTGAGGGTCATGGTCTAGGCGATGGTAAAACTTTTGCTTTCTTACCTATGCTATTCGGTGGCTTATTTCTATATGTTTCTTATTATGGTTGTGATCAGACTCAGGTCCAGCGAGAGATGTCTAGTAAGGATGTGGATGATACGAATCTTTCTCTTATGTTGAATGGTTTCATGCGCTTTCCTTTGGTGCTGACTTATTGTTTTTTAGGGGTTTGTATCGGAGCCTACATAGCTAAAAACCCTGAATTTTTGCAAGCTCTTTTTTCGCCAACTGATCAAGCTTATAATTTCAATTTGGCGGTTCCCAAATTCATACTAATGAATCTACCGCATGGAATTATTGGTCTAGTCATAGTAGCGCTATTTTCAGCGGCTATGTCTTCACTTGATTCTACGATTAACTCGTTGTCAGCAACTACAATACGAGATATTTACGAACGATTTTTTGTAGAGGGTGGTCAATTAGCTCCTGAGAAAGAGCTTTTTATGAGCCGAGTTTTTACAGTATTCTGGGGAGTACTTTGTGTGGTGTTCTCTTTCTTTGTAGGAAATATAAGCGATTCAATTATTGAGTCAGTCAATAAAATCGCTAGTCTCGCAAATGGACCTATACTAGCCTTATTTTTGATGGGTATTCTCACACGTCGCTGCAATGGATATGGAGCTACGGCTGGTTTACTTGCTGGTTTAGCATTCAATGCTGCATTATGGATATGGGCCCCGGGAGTATCTTGGCTTTGGTGGAATGTTATCGGTTTTATTGTGGCTTTTTTAGTGGGTTATCTGATATCCACATTAACTCGTTTGAGTCTTGAAATAAGTCCCCTTGAGAATGGTGCTTACAAAGCAGTGCCTGTTATTAATGACCCAAGTAAAGAAGATCTAAAAGGTCTCATTTACACTCGTAATATTTCAGAATACTTTGAATATCGATTAAATTGGCCCCGTAATTATGCATATATGATGTTATTTACGGTTTTCATGATTGGCTTTAGTGTTTGGTTAGGTCGGATTGGTACATGAAATCAGTCCCTGAGCTTGCGCTACACCTTAAGACTAGCCTTAATGTGAAGCAGCTACTTGAATCGGGCTTAAAAGACTACTTGGGAGATTTTGTTCCTTCGAAAGTTTTGTCTATTGGTAAAGCGGGATGTGATTTGGCGGTGGGTGTTAAATCATTATTTCCAAATTGTAGTGGTTTAATCGTAACCAAATACGGACATGGGTTTCCGATCACTGATTTTGAATTGATCGAGGCAAATCATCCTGTGCCCGATGAGAACTCTGTAAAAGCAGCTAAGGCTGCATTTGATTTTATTAAAAATGTAGATGAAACATTATTAGTCCTTATTTCAGGTGGTGGCTCAGCTTTGCTTTGTGCTCCCATTGAGGGCGTAACTCTTCAGGATAAAAGAGATATAACCTTATCGCTATTGCGCTGTGGAGCTACTATCGATGAAATCAATATGGTTCGTAAAAGCCTTTCACAAATTAAAGCTGGTGGTTTAACTGCAAAATTAGGGGGTGTTGCATTAAATCAAGTTCGAGTTGCTGTTATTTCGGATGTTGTAGGTAATGATTTGTCGACAATTAGCTCTGGTCTTTTTTTTGGGCCTTCACCGTGCATATCAAAAGCGACTGATATTCTGAAGAATTATAATATCAATCTTTCTCCTTCTATCTTGCAAGCTTTGAGTGATAAAAATCACAATGACTCTTGCGATAATCCCATACATTTTATTTTGAGTGATGTTAATCAGGCCGTTGAAATAGCTCGCGAGTTTCTGAATGATATTGGCTATGAAGTATTTACTTATCCAAGTTCACTAAATGGTCTGTTACAGTACAATATCCGTAAAATGGTTGATTGGCTAGACTACAAGCCAGGCACGGCATGGATTTCCGGTGGAGAATGCACCGTTGAGGTATCAGGCAATGGTTTGGGAGGGCGTAATCAGCAATGGGCCATAGAGACTGCCATTACTTTAGTCGAAAAAGGCTTCTCAGACTTTGAAGTCTTTAGTTATGCTACGGATGGAAATGATGGTCCTACTGATTCAGCAGGCGGCTGGGTATGTAGTAATTGGTTAGCGCAAAATATCGATCAGGCACGACATGCGGTAAAATCAAATAACACATATCCATTCTTAAAAAAATTTAATGCTCATCTAATGACCGGTCCTACAGGCACCAACATTAACGATGTTCGCGGTATACTCTTTAATCCTCAAACCATTCAAAGTCGAATGGATTAAGTATAGCGCCACGATTTCTCAATAAACCTGAGTTTGGGTCAAATCCAATCGTCTCAAGTAGTCGATTTGCATCATATACTGAATCGCTAAAATTATGGATACAAGCTAATTTTTGACCTCCAGACGATCTTAAAATACAAAAAATACTTTCATCAGTTACGGGGAATTCAAAGTCACCATAAGGGTCGAAAGCCAGTTGATTTGCTCTAATTTCGAGCATATCCATGTACGGCTGGAATACTAATGGACGTAAACCATTTTTCAGTTCTTTTTCCAGTCTAACTTGCGTTAACTTTTCACGATTTATTGAGCGATTTGCACCAGTGGTTTCTACCCCCGCATGATCGTTACGAGATCCAAATAAGCTATGAAAATATATCCCAGGTAGTCCCGGCATACATAATAAGACCGATTGTGCGAGTAACATTTTACGAGCGCGTAGATCATCTTCGTCATCTGGATTCGAAATTAGATCCATGAAATTAATGCACAGCTCATAAGGGCTCTGACTGCCATCTAGATTATTTTTATAATTAACTTTACCACCTCTTTCCTCACAGGCTTTACCCAGAAAGCTGATATCTAAAGGACTCAAAATGCCTTCGGCACCCCTCACACCTATTCCATCATGAGATGCCATGGTATTGAAGAAGGTACACAGTTTGTTTGGTAATTCTAATCCTGAAGCCCATAATTGAAGAGCAAAGCTGGAGTTGTTCAATATGGCATGAGCAGTGAGCGGAGGTAACGGAAATTGATAAACAAGTTGTGCTTCATCTCCGTTTTCTCCGAAATAAGAAATATTCTCTTCATGTGGGACGTTTGTTTCTGTAATTATCAACGTGTCTGGAGCCACTTGATTTAGACAATCGCGGAACAACTTTACGACTTCGTGAGTTTGTTGTAGATGCATACAATTAGTACCAATTTCTTTCCACAAAAATGCTATTGCATCTAGACGAATCAATCTAGCTCCTTGACTGACATAGAACAGTAGCGTTTCAATTAGGCTAAGTAATACTTTGGGGTTCTTTATATTTACATCTACTTGATCTTCAGAAAATGTTGTCCAAAGGTGCTTAGGCCCATTAAAGCTATTAAAGAGAGTCAATAGAGGTAATGCTCTTGGGCGTATGACTCCTGATAGATCAGTTTGAGGATCAACAGAAATACAAAAATCATCGTAGTTTGGATCACCAGATAAATATCCAGTTACCCATTTTGAGTGAGACGATACATGATTAAATACAGCATCAAACATTAGACCGTAATCTTTTGAAAAACCTCTAATATCTGTCCAATCTCCATAATCTGGGTGGACTTCTAAATAATCTACGACTGAAAAGCCATCATCTGAGGTGAATGTATAAAATGGTAAAATATGGACTAACGGAATCCTTTTACCTACCCAAAGTTTAAGAAATTCATGCTGACATCTAAGTGGAGAACCTTGCTCTCCACTGATTTGATCTGGATACGTAATGAGCATACTGTCTGCAGAGGTCAAGGGATTTGTATTTTGACGATGGGCTAATACTTCCTTATAACGTTTGAGGATTTTTTGCAGATCTTTATAGACGTTTTGTCCAGGATATAAATTTTCTAGTCTCTTTTTAATCATTACACGATTACCTTACGTAGAATTTTATCACTTCGTCTTCTACCAGGTCCTTCATAAGGTGCTTCTAACATTTTATGAATTCTTGATAGCATCATATCGATTGCTACAAAGTTTCCGCCTCCACGAGGAATAATTACATCAGCCCAACGCTTAGATGGTTCTACGAAACGCATATGCATAGGCTTAACACTTTGAGTGTAACGATCAAGAATTGATTCTAAATCTCGACCTCTATCGAGGGTATCGCGTCGAATTCGTCTCATGAGTCTTTCATCGGCATCAGTATCAACAAATATTTTAATATCCATTAATTCGCGCAGCGCTTCAGAGGAGAAAATTAGAATTCCTTCTACAATTACTAAAGGGTGTGGATTTACTTTTTCTGTTGTTTCTAATCTTCGAAAACTTTTGAAGTCATAGCATGGTTTATCTACGCTTTTACCTTGTTTAAGACTTTTAACATGCTCAATTAAGAGTTCGGTATCGAGAGCATTGGGATGATCGAAGTTTATTTCTTCTGGTGTCTGACCATTGAATGCATTGAGGTCTTTGTAATAAGAATCATGAGAAAAGACCGAAAAAGTTGAAGGGTCCAGATGATCTACAATCGTATTTGTCACGGTAGTTTTTCCGGATGCAGATCCGCCAGCGATTCCAAGTATTATCGGTTGAATATTCTTCATGTTTTTCCTATTACCAACTCTTTTCCTGCCGTTTTACTAGATAGTTGGCAATATTTAATAATTCAGAGTCACTCAGGCGATCCTCACTGAATATAGGCATTGATGGAAATCTCTGACGTTCAAAACCATTGGGCATATTTTGTTGTGGAACTTCTTCAATTTCAACTAACTTCATGTTCTGTTGAGCGACTAATCTTGGACGACTCATGCCTCGTACCTTTCTATAGATACCCTCTCTAGAGAGTGGATTTTCTAACAAGGTGATTTTTAATCTACTATGACACGGTAAGCAACTATGCTCATAAGTGTCTTTACCATAAAAATCATTACCATCTAACTTTAATGGCAGATAATCACTGAGAACTCCATATTGATAGGGTTCGTGATTTTGAGGATGAGAAACAGTTTTTAGATAAGCAGCTATATCTCGAAAGTCTTTATCATTATTACGCAATTGATAGGAAGTCATACAATCAGCAACTGCATCTTTCAAGTTATCGAATTTTGATCTCTTAAAGTACTTTCTGAAAAAAGAATTTCGCAGTGGTGGACCTGACTTTTTGACACTGAAGTAATGCTTTTCTTGAATATTGTGACATTCGGCGCAGGAAGTTTGACGTTTGCCATCGATATAAGTTTTATGAAACAAAGTATAGCCGCGTGAGGAGCTTTCAGTGGTCCAAATAGGACTCGCAAATAAAAGCCAAAGTAAAAGGCTGAACCACATATTCTCAGTTTAGAAAGTAAATCCGACTGACGCAATAGCAAACGGCAAGCAAATGATTAAGTATTGATTATTTTTCAGGCTTTAGCAGCTTCTGGTACAATGACGGCCCAAATTTAAGGAGTGAGGATGACTAAGAAAGTTTTTATCGCATCAGCTTGTCGCACAGCAATTGGTAGTTTTCAAGGAATGTTTGCCAACACTTCTGCAGTTAATTTAGGTGTTAGTGCAGTTAGAGAGGCATTAAATCGTGCTAAATTAGAGGGTCGTGAGATTGAGGTGGATGAAGTTAATCTTGGTTGTATTTATCAGGCAGCTCAGGGTCAAGGTGTAGCTCGACAAGTTTCAATTCATGCAGGTATTCCTAATACAACACCTGCTGTGACTTCAAATATTTTATGTGGTTCGGGCTTATTTAGTGTGGTACAGGCGGTAAGAGCAATTCGTTCCGGAGATTGTCATATCATTGTTGCTGGTGGTACTGAAAACATGACAAAGGCACCATACCTTCTGGCTAAGGGGCGTGAAGGTTATCGAATGGGACATGCGGAAATTCATGATCATATGATCTTTGACGGACTTACAGATGCTTTCAACAACTATCATATGGGTATGACTGCCGAAAATCTTGCTGAAAAATATGAGATTAGTCGCGAAGAGCAGGATAAATTCGCGGTTGATTCTCAGAATAAAGCGGAAAAGGCGCAAAACGAGGGTCGATTTGAAGACGAAATCGTTGCGGTCTCTATTAAAAAACGAAGAGAAGAAATAGTTTGTGATACTGACGAATATATTCGAAAGGGGGCTACTTTTGAAGGGATGCAAAAATTAAGGGCTGCCTTTAAGAAAGATGGTTCAGTAACTGCGGGCAATGCATCTGGTATTAATGACGGAGCTGCTGCTGTAGTGGTAGTATCTGAAGAAAAACTTGCCGAACTTGGTGTGGAACCTCTGGCTGAAATAGTTGGTTGGGGGGTTAGTGGTTGTGAACCAAGCATAATGGGTATTGGACCGGTTCAAGCTGTTAAAAACACGCTTAAAGTCAGCGGGTCTTCGATTGAAGAACTTGAATTGATTGAAGCTAATGAAGCCTTTGCTGCCCAGAGCATTGCAGTTAACAAGGAGCTTGGGTGGGATACCCAAAAAGTTAATGTAAACGGTGGAGCCATTGCTCTGGGTCATCCTGTAGGAGCTAGTGGGGCCAGAATTTTAGTGACTTTATTGCATGAAATGAAACGTTCGTCTAAAAAAGAAGGTTTGGCAACTCTATGTGTTGGTGGTGGAATGGGTGTAGCACTACAAGTGCGTCGCTAAGTTTATGAAAGTTAAAGTTATTTACTTTGCAGTCTATAGTGAGCTTCTTGGTAAGCGTGAGGAATCGATCAGTATAGAAAAAGGTACCACTGTTAAACAGGCTTTTGAAAAGTGTACTAAGGGACTGACTGAACGAAAAAAGCTGCTTGAGGCAACCATGTTTGCAGTAAACGATGAGTATGTAGACTCTACAGTGTCACTAAAAGATGGTGATGAGTTAGTTTTCATACCACCGGTTAGTGGGGGTTAATTTGGTCGAACTTGTTCATCAGGAAATTAATCCAGACAAATATCAGAAATATTATGTAGACCATAGTCATGGGGCAGTGGTTAATTTTCTTGGCGTGGTTCGGAATATTCATGAAGGTCGTGCAGTCAAACGTATTTTCTATGAATGTTATGAAAGAATGACCTTAAAAATGATGCAGCAAATTGAGCAGGAATGTTTGGAACATTATCCTATGGTAAAGATGGTCTTAGTGCATCGCATCGGTATGGTAGAGTTGGGTGAAGCTTCCGTATTGGTATGCACCTCTAGTAAACATCGTAAGGACTCCTATGAATCAAGCATGTTTGTAATGAATCGTGTAAAAGAGTTACTCCCCATTTGGAAAAAGGAATTTCATCCTGATGGAGACACCTCTTGGGTTGGAATTGGTTCTTAAGTATATGAGTAAAATTACCATAGAAGGCGAAATTTACCATGCTACTTCGGGAGAAAGTATTCTCGCTGTCGCTAATCGAGAAAATCACTATTTAGGTGAGGTTTGCTTTCAAGGGAACTGTGCAGGTTGTCTTGTTGAATTATGTGAAAATGCTCATGAGCAGTTAGAGAGTCCTAGTATTAAAGAATCAGAAGCATTAAAGGTACTTAATAAATCTCCTGAAAGATTTCGTTTAGCTTGTCAGGCTAAAATTATAAGACTTCCAATAGAAGTGAAAAAACCACTTTGAGAACAAGCTAATCTAGCAAAAAGATCGACCTCAGACTACTTTTGTTTGACTCCTAAAAATTAGTCTTTTCTGTCATTTTAAGTGACTAAGTTATGGCTTATAGATTACCGATGCACTGCTCTGAGTCTTATGAATCCGATTGTTTTTTTCGTTTCAGTTTCATTATTTGTCGCTTTGATTTCAGGATGTCGTCAACCTAGTACTACTAGGCAGGTGAAACCTAAACCTTTTTTGAGTTTGGTTACATCCCATCAAAATCTAAATCAGGTAGTTGAATGTTTAATTAGTGACTTGAATCATTCCTATGAAAAAGAAAAGCTACTGGTTAAAAGACTTGATGGATTAATAAATCGAAAATTACGTAAAAAAATCTTTTTTCCTCTATTCCAAAAACTGAACGATTCGTTACGTCATGAGATGATTAAGCAGTATTCTCGATTTAGACCTCTTGATTTACCAGATCAATTCCATGGGTTTTTAATGGCCTACGAGGGGAAACATTTTTCAAGCTTATTACAACTTTACCTATCATGGAATCATAATCAAGGTCTCGAGCAAATCGAGCAACGTTTACATTTATTGGGAATGACGCATGGGGATAAATATAGAATCAGTCATGCTAGAGTATTATTTAGATTAGGTCGCTTGGGTGAGGCTTTCTATAAAGTAGAAGCCAGCGTTGACGCTATTCGTCATAAATTCAAGCATAAAAATCTAGATCCATTTTCAAAGTATTCAGATTGGAAAGGTTTATCTGAGTCTGATCGAAACGATATTTTAGAGCTATGTGAAATGAGTGGGAAAATAGCCTTACTTCAAGGGAATGGAATCTTAGCGACTAAGCGACTAGTATTACTTTTTCATCATCCGTATTACCGTGGATTAGTCTTTAAAGATTTAATAAATGCTTTATTACAACAGAATTCATATAAGAAAGCTTTGGAAGTAATTCAAATGGCTAGTTTAGATGATTTTGAGGATCCGATTGTTCATTTACTTAGATCAAAAGTACTACTATATGCAGATCATCACCGTGCGGCTAAAAAACATTGGTTAATTGCTCGTTCCCTTGGAGCTTATGGGCCACTCTATGAAGAAATCAGTTTTTTAATGTCTCATTACTATGAGAGAGAAGTTTCCCGTGGTGAGCAAGGCAATTTCGCTGAGATTTTGGCGGAACAAAGAATCTCTAAAACAGGACTTAATTTAGACTTCTATCAAATGCGAATGTTTGCATTACAATACGAAAAACTCAAGCGTAATGATCCGAAAATTCTTAAAACTTTGAAAGACCGTTATTTAGAGATTGATTTTAGACAGAGAAGTTAACAATTATCCTTAACTTGACTTTCCTTGGTAGGGAAGTAGCATGGATAAATGATTCATAACTCCCAAGCATTAGAAGATGTCGAAGGCGAAGTTCGTAATATCGTATATTACGATGAAGAGACGCATTTCTGTATTGCTACTTTTAAGCCAAAAGTAGGTTCACCAATTACTGTAAAGGGAACGCTGGTAAGAGCACAAAAAGGCGAACTAATGCGCCTCAGTGGTAGTTGGATTTCTGATGCTCGCTTTGGGAAGCAATTTAAGATCAAGTATTTCCAAATGATCAAACCAGATTCGTTGATTGGTATCAGAAAGTATTTAGGTTCGGGGTTAATTCCTGGTATCGGT
>JAYZAC010000191.1:0-9288 GCA_036339875.1 bacterium
TTCATAATGTTCTTCCAATTGCTCAGGACTAAGACCTTTAAGATGCTTTCTACCGGGTGGGTCTGGATAAGTGGCTTTTTCAGTAATTTTTTCAAAAGCAGCCTCGACTTTCAGAAGATCTTCTTCCTTTAGAGCCAGAAAATCTGTTTTACCGGGCACTGTATCGACTACCGTAAACTCCATCGTATCGGCCCTTACCTCCAGACCAAATTCAACCATATTTTCCAAATCATCCGAATTTAAGTTACTAATTACATTGTAAATTTTAATCCTAGGATACGAATTATATTTTTTTTGCATCCCTAGAAAAGCCAGCACTTCCTTGATTCTTTTAAAAGTTTTAGCATCTTGATTGGGATGGGTACGTACAAATGCCTCAGGGCTACCTGCCCACAAAGAACATGTCAATTGATCTACCTTTAAATCTATTAACTCTTGCGCAATGGAATGGGTTATGAAGGAAAAGTTTGTAATGATATGTAGTTCAAGACCATTACCCTTAATATAACGAATGACATCCATGATTTGTGGATGTGTAAACGGCTCACCAGGACCTGCCAGCTGTATTGTTTGAGTGCCATTCTCAGCCAAGTCTTTGACCAATCCTTTAATTGATTCAAAATCTAAATGATTTTTCTTTCGCTGAGCAGGAGTTTTGAGTTCCTGTAAGTTATCGCAATGACACCAGCAACCTACACAATTGAAATTACAGTTGTTTGATAAATCAATCTCTACCGTTTTGGGTGCTACAAGAGCAGCCTGTCCATGCTGTACTCCTACCAAATCACGATTTTTTTCTGTGAATCGATCCTTTGGATTATCTATATTCTCCCATTCTTCCTGTTCGTTCATTCGATAATCTATCAGTGTATTGATATCACGCCGTAACAAATCAACTCTTTCATCCATTGGAATGTATCGAGATTTATAATCTTCAAGAAGAACAAATTGACGACCTTCTAAGTAGTTAGTCTCTAGGCACTCAAGCCCTTTAACTTTAACTAACTCGAGCAATTTCTTTACTCTTTCCTGACGTATATCGTGAGTATTACCAGGCATTTCCCACAAAAAATGATAATTCTCTTCGGGAAGAGAAACTCCAAAGTCAACTGCTTTATGATGTACTGGAGTATCAGTGATGATATGAAGACTATTTACTGACTTCACCATATCCAAGTATTCTGCATTGCGATCGATAAAATCATAGGTTTGCTGAAAATCTTCTTCCTCTTCAGTTGGATAGCCAACCATGCAAAACATACAGGTTTTAATTCCTGAAGCATAGCTGTCACGTATGACCTGCTGTGCTTCATCTATTGTAAACATCCATTCCTTATCCATAGCTTTCAATACTTTGTCACTACCAGACTCAACTCCCCATTGAACTTCAACGAAACCAGCTTCTTTCATTTTTTTAAGAATGGGTAGTTTCATCTGCCGTCTTGGAATCCCTTGAGCTCGTATTTCGATTTCTAATCCTGACTCAATAATTTTGTCACATACTTTCTCTAACAGTTTCCAATTACCATTAACCGCTAGATCAGATACTGTAAATTTGCGAATTCCATATTCTTCAACATAGTGTTTAAGTGCCGAAACAACAGCCTCTGGATTATACGAACGAAATTTACCATCTAGAACTTTAGCCTTACAAAATGCACAAGTCCCAATGCAACCTCTAGACCATTCAACGATCAGTTCTTGACAAGAATAATCATTTAAATCGAACTCTTCATAGGTAGTTATGGGAGCATTCCAAATATCTACATTAGGTCTCGTGGGAGCGAAGTGCCAATTACCATCTTCATCAGCCTCAACAGTTCCAGGGGTTCCACTTAAAGATTCACCCTTGTCAACCCGGTCGAGGATTTCAAGCATCGTATCTTCACCCTCACCTACAACGTAAACGTTTACGCCCTTCTCACCAAGTTTATCGAAAAAGATATTTCTATATTCAGAAGTACCGCAAACTGGTCCACCCAATATGATAACCAAATCTGCACATCGAGCTCTTAAGCGACGTATGAACTCGACGGTCATCCGCTCTTTAGGGTCCACACATGAAAATCCTATAACTTTGCTATCTCGATCAAGTATTTCCTCAACAGCAAGTTCAATATCCTGATCATAGATATATCTAATAACATCGAAAGTACGATCACTAGACCAATAACTTTTGTTTTCCACATGCCACAAGCGTTGCATCTCTTCGTATTCAAGGAAAAATTTGGCATTGTAATCTAAAATTCGAGTCTTTCGTCCTTTTTCTCTTATGTACGAACTAACCTTAGCTACTCCAACTGGAGGATTCAAGTAACCCCAAGGTGGACAATTTACCAGAGTAACATCAACTTTAGATTCCTCATACTCTGTCTTCAGATTTTGAATTTCACTAAGGTCACTACGAGTATCTACCGCCTGGGAATACAATCCTAGCATCTGGACTTGGCGTAACATGAAAAGACGTTTTTGCTCTCGAGCAGCAAAATCATTTAGATGATCTTTTTCCTGCTTGATCCAACTATTTAACTCACCTGGGTTTAGCTTTATAGACGCTTGCTCAGAAGCTCGATACATAGGACTATTAGGCTCTAAAATCATTGTTTGAACGGCTTCTACTGATTTAATATATCTGGAATTTTCTTTCAAAAATTCCAGAGTCCGGAAATAATCTACATACTGCTCGCCCGGAATTCCTACGTAGACTTTCAAATGGACTTCGATGCCAACTGCATGAAACTGCTTTAGATTTTTACGCATCTGAGGTAATCGCATTTCTATATTATTGTGATAAAGCAGTCGATCTGATCCACTGTAAAGAGTCAGCGTGACCTGCTCCATCCCCGCGTCTACCAGCAAATTAAAGAGGTTTTCACGCATAGGCTTAAACTGAAATCCTGTTTTGAAATTGAATTTCATGCCGCGTTCTGTAACCTTTTCGCAGAATTCTCTGAGCTGTGTGAGATCTGCGTTCATCTCTTGATCGTAAAAATGAAATTTACGAATCCGTTGTGTCTGACAAAGTTCTTCAAGTACACTGAGTCTTTGATTAAGAGTTACACCGCGTCGAAAACCTTCCGTGGAAAGAGACGCAGAATGGGAACATCTCAAAGTAGTACCAAGATCGAATATCACTGGATAGTAGCCTTGAAAGTCAACCTTTTGATTTGGGTCTAGCATACCAAATACTTCATGAATGTTTCGACGTGAAGAGTTACGCGGAACTTTAATCATTCCAGGTTTGCGTCTATGATTTATATTGAGACCCGAAACCTGAGTCAAGTCAGTTAACTTTTCCAACTTGTATATATCAGTCACTATCGATTCGAATTCTGAAATCTCCATGAAACCATCACAATAAGAAGCTGCAACTTTTTCCTGAATACGCTCATCTAGACTAGACTCATTCAACCATAAAAGCGGAATGTCACCAATCTGGTCTTTGAGAGAGGCAGAGTTATTAATCAAAATTTCTAAATCTAAATTCCAGCTAACAAGAATCTCTACATCTTGGAATTCGCCAAGGGAGCTAGTGCCCGATTTTATTCTACGCAACGGGAAACGGCAAATACTCGCTAAACGCTGAATTCGCAAATCCATACCTTGCGGAAGGTCACCTAATATCAAAAAACCTGGTTTCATAGTACTCGAGCCTTAAGTCTCAGGCATTATACAAGAATAATGCAAGCCCACACAGCTTTGCTTCAAAATGTTGATATTTTATGGTACGGATTGTTGAAATACACTTAAATTCGTTAAAATATAGTGGTGGAATCAGACGTAACACATAAGGTCAGGGTTACCCATGGCAGTATTTTCATTCCCGCTGAATTCTTAAAAGAGGAAATGGATGTCATACTATCTGTGGAAGAAATCAGCAGAATCACTCTTATTTCAGACATCGAGGCAATTGCTGGAGTAGGTGCAACTGCGAGGCCGAGTCTGGGCCCAGGTGTATATCCACGATCATCCATGACCCAAACGGTCTATGTTGGATTAGATATCCACGCTTCGCGAACCGGTAGGATAGTTTTACCCCGAGAAGTTGATCAAGGTTACATAGATTTACTAAGCTTGTCTGAGGAAATAGAAGAAAAAACAGGATTATCTGCTCATCACCTAGATGATTTTTCAGGCCGATACTATTTTACCCAAGGAACTCTAATAATTTCATTTGCGGCGTTGCTGGCTATACTGTTCGGCGGATAAGCATTATTCTTCCAAAGCCAGAGGACCCTTTACTCTACAAATACATGTCAATATAAGTCCCTCCGACACTTGTTCTTCGCTCAGACAGTGTTCAGTGGTCGCCCACTCCACTTCACCCTCTGCAGTAGTTGCACAGGTCCCGCAGCTGCCGTTGCGGCAGTCTGAGACCATTTCTATACCAGCCTCTTCTGCAGCTTCCAGCAAATAGTCACCTTCTTCAAATTCTAAGGTTTTACCCGAGTATATGAATGTAATTGGAAATTTACCCATACCAATATTTTATCTTTTAACACTCAAATTGGCCCATAAGGGTATTGAAATGGAGCTACTTTGGCGAAATTTTTCCTTCTGTATAAACCCAACGCCCTTTATATTTAACAAAATTAGATCGTTCGTGTAGGATCTGACTTTGTCCTTCAAGAAAAAATTCTGCTACGAACTCAACCTCGCCTATTTCTTGGTGAACTAGACCTTTTGATAAATCTAAAATTTCTAAATGAGTCCAACGAGTTTGATTCATCCATTTTTGTATATTTTCTTTAAAATCCTCTTCGCGAAATTTCGGATGAGTAGTTTTTATTATGTAGTCTGCTATTCTGAGAACATAAGCACTAAATCTAGAACGCATTAATGCCTCTGCAGTCACCGCGGGGCGCTTGCCACTGTGAGCTAAGTGACAGCAATCACCATACTTTTTACCGGACTTGCAAGGACAATCACAATTAATATCCATTAAAAAAATCTTTGTAAAGACAATTTTACGCCTTTCATTGCGAACTTATTGCGAGTAACACTGTCAATTGCTCTTCTCGGCTCCTCAAAATACTGAATATACTTGTATCCGATTGATATATTATAAAAGTGACGTAAATATTTCTGAAACTTAAATTCAAAATCAATGATCCCATCAATTTGATCTCGTTCTAATGACGAATTTGATTGCTCTAAAAGACCCTGCTGACTAACCCTCTGTAATAAGTTTTGTGAAATTTGGTCTGTTTTCAATCCGTGGTAAGTTAAGGACGAGAGCCATGATAAACCGCTACCAAGATGAGAATGATATTTCAAACCTAAAAAAGCTCCTGTACCGTTTTTATCAAGAGTATATTCACCTTGCTCAATAATAATGGGATCATTCAATAAAATACTTGAAGTAGCTTGGTTTAAACCAAGACGATCTTGACCTCTAAATCGCTCAAAACGCCTAAAATTTATATGAGAAGCTCCCCATAATATACTGAATCTACTCTCACTCTTTTTACCAAGAAAGCGTTCATTACCGATCTTTAACATATTAAAAGTAGACTTTGATAAACCTGAAAATTCACTTACAGTATTACCAAAGCTTAAATTATATCCCGAATTTCTCTCTGGACCTACTAGACTATCTTCAGGATGAAATAGCAAAACTGATCCAAACATATTATAGCCAAAGGCTGGGAATCGACCCTTAAATTCATAAGCTTGACCTCGGGTGTCAAACCTAACTGTGCCTTCCTCCCTTCCAATACTACCACCAGCTCCAGTAGGATTTGGAAAAGCTAAGCTTACATCGAGATTCGTAGTATCTAGATAAAAAGTGCTTATCTCTATACTATTCTCAACCTGTCTCAACGGTCTAATTAGACTACGGTCATATTGTTTTAAAGAAGCAATATGATGAGAACGTCTTGATTGCCAATAAGGTTTTTTATATGAAGAAATTGGATGGACTTCGTTAATCTCTAATTCTTTATTCCATCGTTTATCAAATTCTATATTCTGACTTCGATCTAACCCCGCAGCATATGGACGTGAATCAAGTTCTATTCCAAGCGAAAATATTAAAAAACAAAGTACAAAAAAACGCCAAATCATTGACTTTTTCTTCGGCAAAAAGCTTTGCATACTCAGTGATCGAATGTTGTTTTGTTAAAAATATTCATCTATAATGTACAAAAGCTTTTAACATTTGGATTTTTATGTTGGGCTTTTAGGATTAGTATTCAAATTAAAAGATATAATCACGTATTTTGACAGCATGAAATGGTTTGACATCAAAAACAAAAATTACTGGCGGGTAACAGGCGACCAAGACTACAGTATCCAAGAGGTATCCAAAATTACCGGTATTACTGTACGCTCTTTACGAAACTACCTTAAGACCTATGAAAGTCTCTTAGAGCCACGTCGCGGTTATTACAATAGTTTGATTTTTTCGGCAGAAGATGTACAAATCTTCGTAATGATTAAAACCTTAATTAAAGATGGATTTAAGCATTCAGATATCGTAGAAAAAGTCACTGATGAATTAAACCAGTTAAGAAAAACTAACGATAGTAGTAAAGAGCAAACGATATCTGATGGCGACACCCCTAGTGCTCCGATTCAAATCTCAATTCATCGGGATCAAGATGACGATAACCTTCCAGTTCAAAAATCTACTGATTTAGTGAGCATTCCACCAGCACTATTAGATAACTTAAATGATACATTTCTTTCATTAGAAAAACGCAATGCCATACTAGAAGAAAAGCTAGATAATATTGAAGGCATGCTTCTCAAACTAAATAACCAAAACCAAGGACAATATCAATTACCAAAGCCTATTGTAAGTTTAATGGATTCTACACAGGCTTTATGGTCAGCTCTTAAGAAATCAATTCCTTGAGCAACAGAGTCTTTGCACTTATTTTTGAAGCTTAGCTGGTATTCCAGCCCACATTCCTGGTTCTGTGATGTTATTAACTACCACAGCACCAGCTCCCACAACAACATCATCACAAATAGAAATATTATTTATAATAGTCGCACCCGCTCCTATAAAGCAATTTGACCCAATTTTAACTCTACCACAAATTTTTGAACCCACAGATATGTGATTATGACTTCCAAGGAAACTTTCATGCTCAATAATACACCCTGTATTCAATAGATTATTATCGCCAATCTCAACTTCTGAATTAATGATTACCCCAGCGAACAAATGATTGGCGGTTCCCACTTCAAAAGAACTTAAAATTAAAACTGAAGGATCAATAATATTATCTTTTAACGCGTTCTTTACGTAAGTTTTATAAAGGTTTTCCCTAACTTTTGGAAAACCAGATGAAATAACATATTGCGTCTCATTGAGGGCTGGTAAAGACGAATTTACAACCGGAATACCAAGAATCTTTTCATTTTTCGAAGAACTTTGAGATGTATCATAAATACTATGGATATCATATTTGGTAGCTCGACGGATTAAAGCTATTAGAGACCGAGTGTGCCCACCAGCTCCAATAATACAAATTGAATTTATATCTTTCACATCAAACCTTCGCGATGATAATTTAAAAAAATGTTTCTCATGATAATCTTTAAATCAATATTACTAAAGATACCGATTCGTTTATAGATTATGAAAAAACATCATTTGACAGTCGTAACTGGTAGTCGAGCTGAATTTTATCTCATGCTACCGGTAATCAAAAAATTACAACAGACTTCCTCAGTATTCCTAAATGTTGTCGTCACGGGAGGACATTTTGACTCTACGATGCAAGAATCCTTAAAAGATATTCAGGAAGTAGTACCAAATAATCTACATACAATTCCTCTGGATTCACAAAATTCTTATTCTAAGGATATATGCGAACAAATTTCACTAATAATTAGTAAATTTAGCGAATGGCTGACTGATAATCCAACCGAAATGATACTAGTATTAGGTGACCGTCATGAAATACTTGGAATATGCACTTCCGCAATTATTCATAGGGTACCTATCGCACATATTCATGGAGGCGATATTAGCGAGGGAGCTATCGACGAATTAATAAGACATAGTGTAACAAAGATGTCTACATATCATTTCCCAGCAACCAAATTGAGTGAACAAAGAATATTACAAATGGGTGAAATGATTAGCTGTGTTACATATAGTGGAAGTCTTGGTGTTGAAAATGCGGTAAATAATTGTTTCGAAGTACTCAATCAAATAGACAAACCTTATGCCCTACTTACCTGTCACCCAGAAACTGCAATAGACTCTAAAAATATTAATCAGCAACAACAATGTATTTACGAATCACTCATGAATTATTCAGGTAAAGTATTAATTACACGAAGTAATTTTGATGAAGGTTGTAATCGAATTTATAAAATTCAAAAAAAATGGGTTAGTGAAAATCCAAAAAAATTTTTTCTCATAAATAATTTAGGTAAAGCGTACCACTCAACTCTCAAGGAAGCTGATTTTTGTATTGGTAATAGTTCAAGTGCACTCATAGAAGCACCGGCACTAGAAACGCCTAGCATCGACATTGGTATTCGTCAGAAAGGACGTGAAAGAGGTTACAGCGTAATACATTGTAACTGGTCAAAAGATGAAATTCAGAATGCGATTAGACAATGTTTAGATACCAAATGGATCAATCGAGATGATCGATTCTCAAGTCCATATAACTGTCTTAGCTTAAAAACTTCTGACATTATCGTCGATAAAATAGTAAGTCATCTAAAAAGCCCAGCAAAGAATAAGATATTTCACCTCAAATAACTCGATAAATGATAACAAGTTTAATGACAAGCGAAATCACAAATCTCGTAAGTGCTCAATTACGGCATTTTTTCCCGGATGGAAATCCTCTGGATGACATTCCTATAAAGAAAGCTGTTAAAGAAAGTCTGGAGAGATTAGAATTTTGTTTTGAAAATATTAATAGTAAGTATTACAGACTAGAAGGAAAGCCTTATTTCAACCATCTTCATACAGATCATTGGTGTAGTTTTTTATGGTTTTTAAGCAATCAACTTCATAATTTATTCAACGATCATAGAGATGCTGCAAAAATTTTTGCATTGAACAAAGCTTTACATGGGATCGATGCATTTTACAGTATTCAGTTACCAGATGTTTTCTTACTTGTACATCCCATAGGTACTATTCTCGGAAAAGCGCAATATGACGATTACCTTGTCGTCTATCAAAATGTTACCGTTGGAGGTAGCATTGACTTAGATTATCCAGTTATCGGCAAGTCGGTGGCCTTAATGGCCAAGTCAACTGTTCTGGGTTCATGTGTAATTAATGAAGAGGTCTGGCTATCTTCTAAT
>JAYZAC010000192.1:0-13574 GCA_036339875.1 bacterium
CTTGATTCCTAAAGACCAAATACCATTACATATAAATAGATATAGTTGACTACTGTAAGAATAATTGTACAAAAATATTACGAGTATCTCCGAATTTGTCGAACACAAAAATAGGCAAATCAAAGGAGAGTCGACATGGCAAGGAATAAGCTACTATTAAGAATTGGTAGTGCAATTATAATTGCGCTAAGCTTAAACTTAGTACCGCTTCAGGCCGAAGAATCAGCCGAGGATGACATAGCACCATTCACAATGGTGCTGAATCGAGCGCCACTTGATTTAGTAATAAAGTCGATTGTGGGGCACGCAAAATTAAATGTAGTTGTCGATAGTAAAGTCAGCGGTTCAACCTCTATTACTTTACGAAAAGTTCCATGGAAGCAGGCGTTGGATCTAGTACTTAAAACCAATGATCTAGACATGCGGAGATTCGGTAATACTCTAGTCATTGCACCAAAAAAGACGATCGCTATGAACTTTGATAAAGGTCTTACACAGACATTTTATCTGAGATATGCTAAAGCTGAAGAAGTTCAGCAAATGCTTACATCGTTATTAGGTGAGGCTACTGCAGGAAAATTCAAAGTACATGTGGAAAAAAGGCTAAACGCGGTAGTTATATCAAGTACTGAGGATATGTTTAAACGGGTAGAAGATTTACTGAAACGATTGGACAGACCCGTACCACAAGTAATGATTGATATTAAAATCGTAGAAGTAAATACTGATTTTGAAAGACTATTAGGCTTTGAATGGAACTGGGGAAGCGGGGCTGCTGCGGCACCATCAGAAGCCAAAGGCACAGGAAATGTACTCGGATATACTGAGTTTTTAAGAAGTCTAGATAATAGCGAACAGTATGTAGTACCTGAAGCCGGCAAGGGGGCAGATCTTTTTGCATTCGGCGATTTCTACAGACAGAACCTATTTTTTAATGCTGTATTTAATGCTTTAATCAAAACGTCCGATTCGAGAGTTTTATCTTCCCCGCGACTAATTGCAATGAATGGTCAGGAAGCGGAGTTGAATATTGATCAGCAGATTACATTTTCAGGGGGTACAGATCAGCAGCCTTCAGAAAAATCAGCTGGAACGAAGATAAAAATTACTCCACAAATAAATAACGACGGTTTCATAGTACTGTCTCCGTTATCAATCGAAAAATCTTCTCCAATTTTGAGAGATGATGGATTTCCAACTATAGATAGCACCGAAGTTAAAACCACTCTTCAGGTACAAGATGGCGAAGAAATACTAATTGGTGGAATGGTCGAGGAATCAGAAAGTAAAGTTACTCAGAAGATACCCTTTTTATCTAACCTACCATTTATAAAACATTTGTTTACCAATGAATCAAACGTACCCAAAAGTAAAGAGATAGTCATTTTAGTAACACCAAAGGTAGTAAAAGAGTCAATAGCGACGTCAGATTTTGGTGAACTAGTAGCGGATCAAGGTGGAATTCCAAATACAAATACATTTGATCCCAATTTTGAAAATCAGAAAAATGAGTCACAATCTAACGCCGACGATGATAATGATCCTTTTGGCGGAAACGATTTTGGCGATGGATTTGACGACGAGTTCGGCGGACTATAATCCGACGATTTGCCTCGTGGCCCACTGCATACGGGATGCAGTGGGCCTCTCTACTTTAAACTAAAAAATATTTGGGGCACATAAGTAATTCTATTAAAGTTTTATTGTTGATAATGAATCGATCTACACTTTTGAATCGATCAAATTTTACCTATAATGTTAGATGATATGTATTACATGAATGGTAGATCTAACATAAGTCACAATAATCGTGGCAGCACCCTATTTGTGGTTTTCGGTATTATAACTGTTTTATACATATTCGGTGTTTCATTTCTTTATATGACCACACAACAGGTCAGCTATATTAAAAAAATGGAAGCAAGAATTAATGCTAGATATCTTGCTGAGAGTGTGGTCGAGAAGGCTGCACGATTAATCAATAGTGAATTTCAAAGAGAGTTAGTATTCATTACCCAGAATGATGACGGTGAAGATCTATTCGAAGTAAATAAAAAATTGATGGACCTTATCGATATAAAGCGTATTGAAGATTTTGTCAAAACCCATTCTTTTAGTAAAGATGAACTTATAAAAGGCGGAAAAGCAAGTGTGATAGTAGAAGTTCTAGAGGTGAAGTCAAATGAATTCTATACATACATTGATTATCAAGAGAAAATCCCAGAAAATTTAAAAGTATTTCAGAAACCTCGAAATTCTAGAACATTAACTGAACTTGAACCTTTAGGTGGATTTAAGGCAAGAATTAAATTTACAGCCTGCGGAAAATTCGACACAACAGTTCACTGTAACGAAGAAGTGAGAACCTTATCTGTAGCCGATATAACTCCACCTGCACCAGATCATACGCTTTTCATTCATGGAAAAAATAAAGAAATATTGAAACAAGGTAAATTTCAATTATCAAATCTAACTCTTCCTCCAATAATTATGAGGTTACTACATAAATTATCCGAACAAGCGAGTGAAGTACTTGGCTTTGAAATAGGCGAAAGTAACGAAAAAACGATTGATCTAATCGAAAAATTAAATAAAGATTTCAATGATCACTTTAGGTCACTGAGTCTTAAAATGAGAATCAATCTTATTCAGGAATTGAGTAACTCAATCGCTGACGATGAAATATCAGAGACTGTTGATAATATTATTTTGTCTTTATCTCCAAGAAATTGGGGAAGAGTCAGAACTAATGGAAGGTTAGAGGCTTATATGCCCTTTTTTGCAGCCGATGATATTGTCAACTATTTAGCAGAGAAGGGTAGCTGGAGAGAATTACCGGAGGTGGGTTACTTGTTTCATGATAATCGCCTTCATGATCCCTATATGTCCGTTTATACTCATTACGAAGGACTTATTTACAAGAGATATCGTAAGATCTATCCCTCTCAATTTGGTATCGTTGAACCAGAGGAGGTACCACCAGAACAATATACTATTAATACTCGTTTGGAATATCCACGTCGAAAAAAAGACGCCTACGAGATCAAAGGTCTTGAACGGATTCAAGAAAATGGTCTCGATGTAGCGACTGCTATTTTCGATAAACCTGTCAAGCTTATAGGAACAAAAGAAGTACCAATCTCTTTAGAAGGTATCTGGTGGTTTCGATCGGGAGTTGAAATTGGAGGGTATTACTCGGGTAGAGGACTATTAATTAGTGAGCTCCCCATTGTTGTAAAAAGTGACTTACTAAAGATTAATGAACGGGATTCCCTAGCGCTAGTAAGCTTAATGAATGAGGTTGTTTTACAGTCTGATGAAATAATAATGCAGTCAGCCATTTATGCTCATAAAGGTTTGAAAAGCCAGGGCTGTGATAGTGTAAAAATTTTCGGAAATTTAGCCGTGGAAACACTTAATAGAGAAAAAATGCCAGAGGAGTTCTTTTGTCGCTTTGATTATCACTTGAAAAATCATATGGTGGATAATATTTATGGTCATTTCTCCCATGATTACACATATTATCGCCAATTAGACGGTAATCGTAACGCCGAGGTTTTTTCTCAGGTAACTGCACTGGAATCTTTGTAATAGATCCATCTATTTGAATAGGCAAATTTCGAATGACTCAAGAATTAGACCCAAAAGAAATGTCACTGGTTGATCATTTAGATGAGTTACGTACCGTGATAATTCGAATGTTAGCAACTCTAGCTATAGCGACTTTAATCGGCTTTATATTTTCTGAGTATCTTCTTGATCTCTTGCTCAGGCAGGCGCCTGATGTAAAGTTCATAGTGATATCACCAACTGAGGGTTTTTTTACGCAGATTAAAGTTGCAATTCTGGGTGGGATATTTGTTTCTTTTCCAATTCTGGTGACTCAACTCTGGAGTTTTATTGTTCCAGGATTAACGCAGGAAGAAGCGAGATTCATATACCGTAGTACGCCATTCGTGGTTATACTTTTCATTATAGGTTTTACCTTAGCGTACTTTTTTGTAATTCCTCTCGGATTAAAATTTTTACTAAACTTCCAGATTGCTGAAGTGACTGCAAACTTAAGTATAGAAAAATACGTTTCATTTTGTTTTACGTTGATGATGGTGTTTGGTATTTTGATGGAATTACCTGTTGTCTTGCTTGTACTGCATGCTGTAGGGCTTGTAAACAGATTAAGTTTAATTAAGTATCGTGCTCATTTCGTGGTAAGTTTTTTTATTCTTTCAGCATTGCTTACGCCGCCAGACATTGTCACTCAGGTTCTAGTGGCAGCTCCTATGGTATTGTTGTACGAGCTTTCTTTGATTACCATGAAATTTAGAGAAATGGGGGAGAAGTCTCAGTCTAATGATACAGAAAATTCTTCATCTAGTTAAACTTCAGCACTCTTTATTTGCAATGCCATTTACAATAGCGGCAATGCTAATGGCAGCGAAAGGACTACCCGAGCCGATAAAGATTTTCTGGATAATTATTGCATTTACAGGTGCGAGATCTTTCGGTATGGCTGCTAATCGTCTAATTGATAGAGACATCGATTCGAAAAATCCACGTACAGCACATAGACTTATGGCTAGCGGACAAATCAAACCAGTTCAGTTAATGCCATATATGCTCTTCTTTGCGGGTATGCTGGTATTGAGTGCCTATCAACTTGGAGATTGGCCAGTAAGATTGTTGCCTTTGTGTTTCTTTTTTATGATCTTATATCCTTACACTAAACGATTTACAGTTTTGGCCCATACAATTCTAGGTTTAGTTCTTGGTTTGGCACCAATTGGAGCATGGTTGGCTATTATGGACTCATGGCATATGGCACCCATCTATCTAGCATTATCTATATTAGTTTGGGTTAATGGCTTTGATATAATATATGCCATTCAGGATATGGAATTTGATAGAAAACAAAAGTTAAAGTCGATTCCAGCTTGGCTCGGAAAGAGTAAAAGTTTAATTATTGCACTGCTTTTGCACGCTAGCGTACCAATATTTTGGTTTCTGGTAGGATTAGAACTTAGTTACGGTCCTGTGTATTTAACTGGTATTGGAGTACTCACGTTGTTACTTGCATTTGAGCATATTATGGTCCACAAGGGTTATAGGGAGAATTTAGGGCTGGTTTTCTTCAAACTCAATAGCATAGTCAGCGTTGGTTATCTAGCCACAATCATTCTTCAAATATACTTATGAAAAAAATCATCGTTGGAATAACAGGGGCATCTGGAGCTCCCTATGCTAAACGCCTCCTAGAAATTCTAGATGGACACGTAGAATTACATGTGGTCTATTCAACCACGTCCCCTTTAGTTTTTACGGAGGAGCTGGGGGGATCCCTAAAGGAATTTTTGGCCTCACTAAAATCTGTGACTGTACATAATCATAAGAACTTTCTATCTCCAATAGCAAGTGGTAGTAATAAATTCGATGCCACGGTGATCGTTCCCTGTTCTATGAAAACCTTAGGTCAAGTGGCTACTGGAGTGGGCGAAACATTGCTAACTAGAGTATGTGATATAGCACTGAAAGAGAGACGGCAGCTGATAATGGTTCCAAGAGAGGCACCATTTAGTACAGTTCATCTAGAGAACATGTTGAGGATTTCTCAGGTCGGGGGTATTATATTGCCCGCTGCGCCAGGTTTTTATCATAAGCCTCAGGATGTAGCTGATATTGTAGACTTTATAGTGAATAGAATTTTATTATTACTAGATCTTCCAATCGAAATAGTAAGACCTTGGAAAGCGGAGAATTAATTATGGCTGAGAGTGTTTTGGAACTAAGTGAATCAGATTTTGATAATACAGTTAAAGAAGCGGGTGTACCCGTATTAGTCGATTTTTGGGCTGAATGGTGTGGACCATGCAAAATGTTGGTACCTGTTCTTGAGGAGCTAGCTGTAGATTATGATGGAAAACTCAAGATTGCTAAGGTCAATGTGGATAACAATCCTAATTTGGCTCAGAGATATAAAGTACGATCGATACCGAATTTGATTCTAATTAAAGATGGCGAGCAGGTAGGCCAGATAGTGGGGGCATTACCCAAAGGTGAACTTAAAGGCCGAATCGATAATTTATTAGGATAAATTTCAGATAGAATTGGGCAATTCGCCTGTTCATACAATAAAATAACCAAGACTATGTATTATAAAATCGCCTTAATTGGCACAGTGATAGCTTGGTTATTTTGTTTTTCCCCTCAGGCCAATACTTCAAAGTTACGTACCCGGGCGCTTGAGGGTGTAAGGGATCTGCGTGACTTGTCTTCATTCCGTGCTGTCAAGGAGGCAGCTTGGGATGAAATGCGCCAAAATCGCTATTACTCAGCGTTAAAAAAATTGAAATACCATCAACAATTACAACCCACAGACATCGAAGGATATTATCTTGAGGGACAATGTCTAGCCAAACTTGAACGCTGGAAAGATGCTTATATAGCCTACCATAAGGCATTTTATCTCAGTGGTGCAAAGAAATATCAGGATCTAATGTTTCAAATGAAGGCTAAGGCCGGTAATCCAGTAAAAAAAGAAAAACCATGGTACTTAAAAATTGAGGACCCTAATCAAAAGAATGTAGAAAAACCTGAGCCTCAAAAAGAGCCTTTAAAGCCAGCGAAGAAGAGGGGAAGTTATTTGCAACTTTCAAGAATGCGGATGCTTCAATCACTTTTGGATCGTTATGAAAGTGTTTATGGGCCAATGTTGGAATTTAATCTTGATTCATTACTTAAAGATAAAGTTACAACACGTTCTGTAGATATCAGTGAGTTGGGTAAAATTACACTCAAAAACTCAAAAATTCATTCTGAAAATTTTGGTACCACAGAAGAAATTCAAAATTCTATGAAGTTCTTTATGGATGCAGTTTCACTGGCTTCTAAAAAAAATACGAGTGGTGCCATAAGATCATTAGAGGCTAATCAAGATAAGTTGATTCGATCGGAAGCAGAATATCTAATAAGTCTCTACAGACAAGAAGGAAGAATAAAAGATGAAGTGCAGTATCGTGAGAAAATTTCTTTGAAATTCCCTAAATATTCATCAAATTTATTATTTTTAGCAGACTACTATTATCAGAACGGTCGCAATCGAAAGGCTCTGAAGTATTATCAGAAGATCTTAAAATTAGGGTCTAACAACTCTAGTATAAGGAGTCGCATCAAGCAGATAGAAGCGGGCGGTACGTTCAAGTTGCGAGAAGTATTAAAGAATCAACGCAGAAACCTTCTTGATAGAGAAAACTCTAAGAATTAGACATATGGACGAAAAATTATATAAATTTGGAATTATATTTTACTCTCGCAACGCTTCCTCCAAAGATATTTGTAAAGATATTGTTCATTGGTTACAAGAACGATCAATTACTTTTGCTCTTGAGGAAAATAGCCAACTTGAGGACTTTTCCTTGCTTGAGTACCTTAAGATAGATCAATTAGCTCGAGAATCTGAATTTTTACTCGTTATTGGAGGCGACGGAAGTATATTGCGTGCCTCTCGTCACTGTGCAAGATACGATACCATTCTCGTAGGACTACATAGAGGGACAACAGGGTTTCTTACTCAATTGACCCCCGAAAATGCTTTTGAGGGAATGCAAAGGTTAGTTGATGGTCCTAAATATTATACTATCCAAAAACGAATGATGCTTCAAACTAGTGTAGTTCGTGAAGGGAAAAAAATAACTAGCTTCTTTGGACTTAATGATACAGTCCTGAAAGTCGGGTCTTTGTCTCGTATAGTGAATTATAGATTATTTTGTAATGATAAATTTATAGAGGAGTATCCTGGAGATGGTTTACTAATTTCTACACCTACAGGTTCAACCGGTTATTCTTTAAGTAATGGTGGACCTATTGTAAGACCAGACCATGACCTATTATTGATGTCACCTATTTGTACACACAAATTCAATGCCCGACCGATGGTATTTTCTGCGCATGACCATTTAACCATTCGCTTATTTCAAGAAAACTCATTTGTAAAGTCTAAGGTGATTCTTACAGTAGATGGTCAGATAGGATTTCAGCTTAAGGAGGAAGATGAAGTCGTAGTGAAGGCTGCGCCTAATCCAATCAAATTTGCTGAAATTTTCCCTTCAAACTTTTATGATCTAATAAGAACTAAAATTGACTAACCTAGTTTGAGTCAATCATTATAAACGAGACAAGCGATCATAATCCTGTCATTTTTGCTGGATCAACCCATTCATCAAATTGCTCGGAGGAAAGAAATCCGAGGGATAAAGCTGCCTGTTTCAGCGTACTATTTTCTTTGTATGCTTTCTTAGCAATTTGAGCAGCTTTATCATAACCAATATGAGGGTTGAGTGCCGTAACTAGCATTAATGAATTATCTAGATATTCTTTTATCTTAGGCAGATTCGGTTCGATTCCTGTAATACAATTCTTACGAAAACTGTCACATCCATCTGCCAAAATTCGCGATGATTCAAGAAGGTTATGAATCATTACTGGTTTATAAGTATTAAGTTCAAAACTTCCTTGACTTGCGGCAAAAGCAACTGCAGCATCGTTTCCATAGACTTGCGTCACAACCATAGTAAGAGCTTCTACCTGAGTAGGATTGACCTTACCTGGCATGATAGAGCTACCCGGTTCATTCTCAGGGATTAGCAATTCTCCAATACCGCAACGAGGTCCTGAAGCTAGCCATCGAACATCATTACCAATCTTCATTAACGCTCCCGCCAATGTGCGCATTGCTGAGCTAGCGAACGCGATCGCATCATGAGCCGCAATAGATTCGAATTTGACAGGAGAAGAGATAAAATTGTGTCCAGTTACTTCATTTATTTTCTGAACGACTTTATGGCTGAATTCGGGATGCGCATTCAAACCGGTTCCAACTGCAGTACCGCCTATTGGAACTTCTTTAAGATGAGTAATGGATGCTTCAATTCTTTCAAGTGAGTGATCTAGTTGAGAAACCCATCCTGAGATTTCTTGACCTAAGGTAAGTGGCACTGCGTCTTGTAAATGCGTACGTCCAGTTTTAACTACATCCATGAATATTGCAGCTTTGGCATGTAAGGCATCGCGAAGTTTACTAACTGATGGAATTAAGCTTTCCGATAATTCGCAGACTGCAGCAATTCGCATTGCAGTTGGAAAAGTATCGTTGCTACTTTGACCTTTGTTACAATCATCATTGGGATGTACCGGTGTTTTACTTCCCAATTCACCATTTACAAGCTCTATGGCTCGATTACTGATCACCTCATTAGTATTCATGTTAAATTGAGTTCCACTTCCTGTTTGAAAGACTACAAGAGGAAAATGATCGTCCAGTTTACCTTCAATAACTTCTTGTGCGGCCCTGCAGACAAGATCTGATTTTTCAGGGTCCATAACGCCCAATTGACCATTAGCCCAAGCACAGCTGAGTTTTAGTACGCCGTATGCACGTATGAAAGGTCTTGTGAAAAAGATCTCACCAATTTCAAAATTTTGAAGGGAGCGCTGCGTTTGTGCACCCCAATAGCGGTCGTTTGCCACTTCAATTTGACCCATACTATCAGATTCGATTCTAACTGCAGACATTCTTATTCCTTTCTAAAACTAGCCATACTTGAGGGCGCTAGCGATTATAGCAGAGCTGCTATTGAGCTGTCCTGTTCTCGATTATAAGAAAAGATTATAAATGGGTTTCTTAATTAGAGGTTTTCCTATTGCTTTGCAAGTTCAACCATATAAGCCAATCCTAGTTTGGCAAATTTGGCTGCATGTTCACCGTTATCATTTGATTTATCAATCGTATCGCGCGATGTGTGGATGTGTGGGTTTCCATCTTGCATTGTAGCTTCATGAGGCATGCTTGCAGGGTAACCGTTTTTGGACCACGATGCATGGTCAGAACAGGCATATCCGCAACGACTGTAGCCCCATGGAACTTTTACATATCGATCAATAAGTTGTCCTAAAAATTGATTTTGTGCAGTATTAGTGTAATCATCCATCATGACAATGTCATATTCATCATTGCCCTTGTAATTGGTCATATCAAGTTGGATAACTCCAACGACATGCTTATTTTCTTGTTTATACTTTTTGGCAATCAAGTTTGAACCTACTAAGCCAACCTCTTCGGCCGCATATGCCATGAATTGAACAGTTTTGTAAGGCTTGTAATCGTGTGTCATAGCTACCCTAATAATTTCTGTCATAGTAGCAATTCCTGAAGCGTTGTCATCTGCCCCTGGAGCATGACTCTTACTACCACCCCAATATCCAGCTATGGAATCAGCATGACCTCCAATTACAATGATTTCGTCTGTCTCAGAGCTACCCTCTATAGTTAAGATGACACTCTGTTGAGGAAAGCGAGGATGATCCATTAATTCTAATGACACATCACTTCTACCATTAGTTAGTGAGAACCATTTTTCACCAATCCACTTTGATGACTCTACGCCCGACTTCGATCTATAATAGCGATTCTGATAGCTACTCAAATGATTGATGACTTCCGCAATTTTCGTTTCATCGACGTCTGCCAACATGGGTATAACAATTTCATCCTGATCGATAGAATATTCTAAAAACTGGTGCTGTCGAATCCACTTTCGTTTGCGAACACCATTTAGTGTTTGCTTTGCATCCTCATAGGATTCATGAACTATAAAACCACCACATCGATGATGTTCATCATGCATATGATCGGATAGAGCATTTCTTTCGGATTCACGAAGTTTCATAACCGCGATTCCGTCACGAACATCCATTTTTTTCATTAAATTACCAAATTGTTTTTGTAGCCCTGGTAAGGCATCAGCGCCTATGGTAATCCAATGTTCAACTTCTTTTTTGGCAGCTGTCCTAGTTTGAGCGGAAACTATGGAGATAGAAGTGATCAGGAGGGATAGTAAGAGTTTATTCGTTAATTTGATTTTCATGAATTTTCCGATTTTACAGAATTGTTAATAGTTAGAATTCTAAATTTTATTTCAGCTTTGACAAGTATCTATATCTTATTGACAATCAGAATGGTCGAAACGGCGCCAGAACCTGTATGGTTCGACTATACTTTTTTGATGTTAGCCGGCGCCGAGCTGGCCCTTGGTTATGCTGATTCCATTGGAATCATGAAAAAAATTGGAGTACTCCCAAGGGGATTCGAACCCCTGTGTTCGCCGTGAAAGGGCGACATCCTAGGCCGCTAGATGATGGGAGCCTCCATCAGATGGGTCTACAGGGATTTGAACCCCGGACCAATCGATTATGAGTCGACTGCTCTAACCACTGAGCTATAGACCCATAACCAAGGACTCGTAATTTAGCACCCCGCAAATTACGTGTCAAGATCAAATCAGATACAAAAAAAAAATGGTCAACATATACGCATGTAAATGCTAATGATAATCTACGTTTGAAGAGTCTAAAAAAAATTAGAATAATTGTGAGGTTTGACTATGCTCTTGTACCTTATCTTCAACTAAATCCTCTAAATTGTTAGCTACCTTTTGTAAGCGACGATTTATATTCAAAATTTGAAGGTATTCCTGTTTTTCATATGGACTCTCAAGGAAGTAATGGCAACAAAAATTACTCAGAACTGCCGGGTCGGTTATAAATGAGACCGCTTGCAACATTGCCTCTGGTTTCGCTTGTGTTAGAAATATATAGCGCTTTATTAATTTGGACAAACGCATAGAATCATCATGAGCCTGATCTTCGTCCATGACATAGTCTCGTATTATCTTACCCTTACCAACCATTATTGGGTCGCTTAGCGGACAATGATCTACGAAAAATTTATCTAATCCTCTAATCGTTATTTGAAACGTGGAGGCATCCACTGTCTCCAGCTCCTCCATCAATACCAAACAGGCAGTCTGATAAAAATACTCATCATCCTTAATCATCAGGCTCACCAAAAATTTCTTATTAAGGTGGTCAAGCTCATTAAGAAGTCGACCAACATATGGGTCGGCTGTTTGGATGGTAGTAAGAAGTCCAGGAAACATTACAAAATTACGTAGTGGCAAAACAGGATAAGTTTGTTCCATAAGCAGTCTCTCGCTTGAACCGAAGTTTGTTGTATCGTGCTACAATCCTATTCAGTATATCACTGCAACGTCTGCACTTAAAGGAAGGACCCAGAATTCATGAAGATGTCTTCAATTTGGCAAAGAGTTCGCTGGTTATTTATGGCATTTCAAGACTCTGTTCGCTATCACTTAAGTTTAACTGGACGACCTGGGTCTCTAATTGCTCAGCTTTTTATAAAATCTTTCTTAAAATCCTTCGGTTATATTTTCAGTTTCTTAATTTTTGCCTATCTAGGTATCAAAGGTGTGTTGTTTGCGAATCTTGGTTTCGATTCTATTCAATGGGCCTATTCAATAGGTCTGTGGATTACTTTTTTTGTAATTAGTCGAGTCTTATTCAATAGAATTAGAATAGGTTGGATGCTATCAGTAGATAGTTTTTTTAGGCTTAATACCCATACTGGTCTAAAAGCCGCTTTTTCTGAAGGTAAAGAATATACCAAATTCTGGACTTCGGCCTCTAAGAACGCAGCCATGTCGCCAAAGGGAGTCGATCACCAGCTATTAGGTAATGTTGAATTCTATCGATTATTAATTGGACATTCCGAATCTGCAATCAATTCTTGGTATAACGATGCACTACAAAATTACTTTATCGAAATGAAACAAAGAATCAGAGGCCGTCGAGATTCTATTTTTTACACGAGTATTATATTTCTATATTTTTATGTCGTTACGGCTTTCTTTCCAGTGTTGGATATTTTTCAGCAAAACCCATTTCAGCTTGTTGCATCCGTAAGCTTTAATGCTACGAATATGTTGGCGCTATCGAGTTGTTTGGCAGCAGTCTATGCATTTTTTGAAACGAGACAGGTGGGTGCTCAAAAAATACATTTACAAGCATTTTGTTTACGAATTGCGGAGCAAAATATTCGCGCTGCTGAAGAACATAGAGACTCAATTTTAAGTCTTGACCGTGATACCAGATTTAGTTTGGCGGGCACATTAAAAGGTCCACTTTCTATGGATTTTTATCTACTATTGTTTCCTGCTTTGTTAGGTGTCTTCCTTTACTATTTTACAGATTTTTTTGCACAGTTATTTACTATTTTATTGTTTTGTCTACTACCTAATTTGTGTAGAAATATTGATAAATCAAGATTATTTTTGAAAATGCGAATCGTTAGTCAGGGAGAAACTTCGAATTCCATGGTTCTAATGAAGGTAGTATTCCTATTTCTAGAGTTACTCACACTTTGCCTTATTGTAAGTTTTACACTTCCATATTTTTCGATGGTTCCAAACGTAAATAATCTAATCACATTTTATTTTAGTAACGACCTGAGATTTTTTCTACCGATGATAATTTTCTTATTCGCTATCATCCTTCTGGGATGGTCTAAAAATGCTTCGATAAGCCAACGAGAAGCACACGAATACAGTTTTGTATTAATTATGTTTACGGCTGGTTTAGGGTTTGCTGTATTAAAGGGTTACTTCGTGGCTTTTATTTATTCCCTGCCAGCACTTGGGCTGGTATGTTTACGTTTGATTACCAAAATG
>JAYZAC010000193.1:0-25544 GCA_036339875.1 bacterium
AAAAAGGGAGGGTGGTATTTTACGATGACCTATTTTACGACTTTCGGATTCGACAAGAACTCCTACTGATGCTGTGGGAATTTTATTCAGATACAGTTGATTGAATATACGATCTTCAAAGAGTTTTTGAGATGGGATTTCGTATTGTTTTTTCAGCTCATAGGGGATACTGCCAAATGAGCTTGCACAATGACGGGCATTATATTCGAGATCAAGTACTCTAAAACTGGATGATATTCTTTGAAGTAACTCTGTTTTACCGACCCCGGTCATGCCTTTGACTATAATCAATTTTGGATGTTTTGTTTGATACAATTTGTTGTAAACCCATCTTCGGTAGGCCTTGTAGCCACCTTGTAATCTTGTAATATTTAAAATCCCTAATTTGCGAAGAGCTTCAAAGACGAACGCTGAGCGACCTCCACCTCTCCAGCAATAAATTATAATTGATTTTTTAGATTGGGCGATATTCTGGAGTTTTTCTAGTTTCGGAGTAGCAAAATCTAGGGCCTTCTGAGTTGCAATTTGTTTACCGCGCCTTTTGTATAAAATCCCGACCTCTCTGCGTTGATAATTGTCGAGTATTTCGAAATTAATTGCGTTAGGGATATGACTTTCCACAAATTCTGCTGAAGAGCGCACATCCAATACAAAATCATAGGTTTTTGCTTGCGAAAAATATTCATCAATGGAGATCATATTTTCGGGAGGACCTTTCGGTGCAATTTCTTCAAATTTCGGTCCACTAATTTCAGAGTATAATTGATCAGCTTCGCGTAATATTTCTTCTTCTGATCTGGCATTCGAAAGAATGACTCCATCTCTACGAGTATCGTCTAATGAAAATATCATTTGTTCAGAAATACCATTGGAGGTTGGTTATTTTCTAGTGGTCTACATTCTCCTATCATGCTTGATTGAGGATAGAATTTTTGTAGATTTAATAGAAGTTTCTGAGCATCGGATGGTTTAACTGTTATAAGCAGACCACCGGAGGTTTGTGGATCATAGCAGATTTGCTGGATAGTGTTGCTGACTCTACCTATTTCTGTAAAACCATCCGTATATTTGCGATTGGATACATCGCCACGGGTTATGTGACCTTGCTCTGCGGCCTCTAATGCTCCCGCTAGAATTGGTAACTGAGATGCGTAAAATTTAAGTTTTATTTTACTCGCTTTCGCTAATTCCATACCGTGCCCCATTAAACTAAAACCTGTGACATCAGTTACACCACCTACATCATAGTCTTTGAGAAGTGCTCCGGCATCATCATTTAATCGAACCATACTCTTCGTTAATCGAGAATAATTATCCTCAGAGAGTTCGCCTCGTTTTATTGCAGTGTTCAAGATGCCAGTTCCCAAAGCCTTTGTCAGAATTACGAGATCTCCTGGTCTGGCACCACTGTTGTATCGTATCTGCTTAATTAAAGCTTTTCCAGTAACTGCAATTCCATATTTTAATTCGGGCGCACTAACTGAATGTCCCCCTATAATTGGACAGTTAGCTTCGCCAGCTTTAGAGGCACCTCCTCGCAAAATTTCATGGAGAACTTCAACTCCAAGATCTTCTGGATAGCAAACTAAGTTGAGGGCACTGAGAGGGCTTGCGCCCATAGCGTATATATCACTCAAGGCGTTAGTTACGGCTATTTGACCAAATAAGTATGGATCATCCACAACAGGAGTGAAAAAGTCTGTTGTTTGAACTAGTGCTTCAGTATTATTTAGTGCAAAAACTCCACTGTCTTCATTGCCGCTCATATCCTGAATGACCTTGTCACTAGACGGCCAGTCGATTCCTTTAACAGCAGCGGATAGAAAAGCTGGAGGTAATTTAGCTGCGCAGCCAGCACATTTAACTACCTGGGTTAATTTTATATCTTTCATAAGTCTGCGATTTTAGCCTTTCCGGATAGGCTCATCAAGAATTCTTAATGAGTAATCTGGTGCTTTGTTATTTAATATGCGCTATGAGTGATGCGGATAAAATTAAATGGGACCTCAAATTTTCAAAAAAAGACTTAACCTTGGGAGTTGGCGATTCTGCTTTGAATGATTTCTTGAGTCTAAAACCTATTAAACCAGTTCTGGATTTTGCCTGCGGTGATGGTCGAAATAGCTTAGAGATGGCTCGAAAGGGAATTGATGTATTGGCTTGGGACTGTTCGCGGATTGGATTGCAAAGGCTCGAATATTTTTTTTCGTTAGAGCAATTGGAAGTAAGGTCTTTAATGCTTGATTTTGACGATTTGCCTGATTTGGAGCCTGAAAAGTTTGGTTCAGTTTGGATCAGTCATTTTTTACCTTCGGAGATACAACTCAGATGGCTGTTCGATAAATTACCACAAGATGGTTTACTAGCTTTACTAACCTTCAATCAACTTCAAATTAACTTCAACCCTCGTTTTTGCCTTGAAAAAGACCAATTCGTCGAGACTTTTGATTTTCATCACTTAATAAAATACGAGAGTAGAATAGACAAAAATTCGCATCATGACTTTTACATCTGGAAGAAATAGTCTTGTGATATACTCCGACTCCTAAATTTTAAGGGGTTTAGGCCATGTTTAGCACCATTTGTTTTGATTTTGATTCCACGATAACCTCAATCGAAGGTATTGATGTTTTAGCTGACTTTTTACAAGTTGATGGAATAGAACACATAACGAATCTAGCAATGAATGGCCAGATTTCTACTCGTGAGGCTTTTGAAAAACGAATAGAAGCGATTTCGCCCACACGTACCCAACTAAGTTATTTGTCTCATATTTACAAATCGAATCTTATGCCCGGAGCAATAGATTTGTTCAAAGTATTAAAATTTCTAGATAAAAAATTGATTATTGTGAGTGGTGGATTTCAGGAGGCGGTTGAGCCTGTAGGTATTGACTTGGGTGCAGATGAGACATGCGCACTTCAATTAGAATTTGATGAATCTGGCTCAGGAAAACTTACAGATTCTCCATTAAGTGAGCGAGATGGAAAGCCAAAATTGCTTCAATACCCGGGAAGACTTTCTGGGACCAGTATGTTTATTGGAGATGGAGTTACCGATTACGAAACTCGTCATGTTGTAGATAAAATGGTGCCTTATTTTGGCGTAGTCAATAGACCTTTTGTAACTGAAAGTGGCTTGGAAGCTTATGGTGGTAAGAATCTTTTGGGTCTTTTAGGTTTGATTTTATCTAATGAAGAGTGGGATACAGTTTCTTTAGAGTTTCCAAAAATAGCTCGCGAGGCGGCAGATTCCGCATTGGATTCTAAAAACTGGATAAATTCATCGCGAAATTTAACCTTCATGCGAAATAGGGCATCTCGAGTATTTCTTATTCCTGGGCCTACCGAAATACCAGATTATATTCAGGAAAATAGAGCACCCATAATGGCTCATCGCTCCACCGAGTTTGAGCAGTTGTATGCTAGAACCCAATCCAAACTTAAAGAATTTTTAGGATGGGATCGTCCTTTTTTAACAGCCAATGCTTCCGCTACGGCGATGATGGAAGCTTTACTTGGAAGTTTTGAGCAGAATACCAAAGTGCTTTCTTGCGTCAGTGGTTCTTTTGGAGAGCGTTTTTATCAAGTTGCTGAACTACTAAATCACAGAGTGACTCGTATTACGACGACTGAGGGTCAAGGATTCAACCCAGATTTGGTTCTAGATTCATTAGATGGTCATGACGTTGTTCTAATAACTCACAATGAAACAAGTAATGGTATTTTAAACCCAGTAGAAGATATTGTTGAGGCTATTAAAGCGAGCTCGGAAAATCCAATGATCTTCGTTGACGGGGTTAGTAGCGTAGGAGGAATCCCGTTAAGGTGTGAAGGGATTGATGCAATACTGTTTGGTACGCAGAAATGCTTGGCTTTACCGCCGGGTTTAGCCTTTTGCGCAGTTTCGCAGAGGTTACAGGATTTATTACAAAACTGCCGCCCTCGTAGTTTTTATTTAGATTTAAAGAAGACATTGAATCAACATCGGAACTCCAATGTTCCGTATACACCAGCGGTAGACTTGTTTCAATCACTAGAATTACAGTTGAACTCATTTTTACATAAAGAAAAGGACCATTTTGATCTCTACAGATATAGGGCAGAGATGGTATGGGACTTTTGCGCCAATCAGAGTCTTGATATTTTTGCTAAAGAGAGCTACCGATCATTAACTGTGAGTTCCATTCGTTTCCCTAATCAAAATAGTGAATTACGACAGAGGTGTGCTCGTCAGTCAGTTCTTTTGGCGAGTGGCTATGGACCTTATAAATCTTCACACTTCCGTATTGGGCATATGGGTGAAATAAGCTTACAGCAGATGCAGAATGCTCTAACAATTATCGAGGAGAACCTCAAATGAAAAAAGTACTAGTTACCGGAGAACTACATCCAATCGCGCTTGAGTTGATGAAAAAAGAAGGTTTAGATCTTGACGTTCGGCCACTTCTGCCACATGAACAAATATTGGACATTATTAATCAATATCATGGTTTGGTGACTAGGAGTCAGACTCCCGTCGATAAAGCATTGATTGATGCGGGAACTAAATTAGAGGTGATTGGTAGAGCTGCGATAGGTATCGATAACATAGATGTTGATCATGCCACCAAGCAGGGACTTCTAGTGGTTAATGTTCCCTCTGATAATGTTGTCTCTGCTGCTGAACATACTTACGCGTTGATGCTAGCAACAATGCGTAACTTAACCAGGGCAGGGGAATCCCTTAAGAATGATCAATGGGAACGTAAGCCTTTTCAGGGTTGGGAACTACAAAATAAAACTCTCGGCATCGTAGGTTTGGGTAAAGTGGGTGGACATGTGGCTCAAATTGCTGGGGGCTTTGGTATGAAGGTATTGGCCTATGATCCTTACATCTCTAAAGAAAGGTTTGAAAAACTTAGGGTGGGCAAGATAGATGGACTCAAAGATCTCTTGCAGAGCTCAGATATTGTTACTATTCACACGCCTAGAACTACCGAGACTCTTGGGATGCTCGATTACTTAACTCTGAAAGAGATGAGATCTGGAGCTGTTCTTATTAACTGTGCTAGGGGTGGAATAGCAGATGAAGATGCGATTTTGAGGTTATTGGATGAAAAGCATATTCTTAGAGCTGGAATCGATGTATTTGATAAGGAACCAGTCATTGATCACCCTCTACATAAGCATCCCAATTGTGTCTGTACGCCCCATTTAGGCGCTTCTACGGTTGAAGCTCAGGAACGGGTTGGTAAAACTATCGCACTTCAAATTGCCAAGGCATTAACTGGTAGGGTGGTTGATCATCCAGTAAACATGCCGCTTGTAGAAGATGAATTGTTTAAGTTCTCACGAGGTTATTGTAGCACCATTGAGAAGATCGGGCGTTTAAGCCGACAATTGATCACCTTCAACCCCTCGTTTCTTCGAATGCATGTTTGTGGTAAAGATTTGGCTGAAGCAATGGATTTACTGAAAGCAGCATTCTTTAAGGGTTATTTTCAAGATACAAGCGAGCAAACTGTAAATTACATTAATTCTTTAAAGATAGCAGAGCAGAGAGGTTTGAGTCTTGAGGCAATAAAAGATCCTTTGCATGATTCATATTCTCATCTTATTCGAGTTGAAATCTATGGAGATGGAGAACCTGTAACTGTTTCAGGAACAATGTTTGGCGACAAATCTAGGATTGTAGAACTAAATTCGTACCCAATGGATATAGGTCCTGAGGGAATTATGTTATTGATACGAAATCAGGATCGTCCTGGAGTTATTGCTGGAGTCGCGGGATTGTTAGGTGCAGCGGATGTAAATATTGCTCGATGGGAATTAGGTCGCAAAGAAGAGGGTGGCCAAGCTTTAGGTCTGGTAAAACTAGACCAGAAGGTGCCCAATGAAGTTTTAAGTAAAATATCTGATCTAGAACATATTGTGCAGGTTCGTCAAATTGATCTTGGTGAGCTATCCACATGAGTAAACTTCTGTTTGAGTCAATAGCCTCAAAATCAGAATTTTATAAGCCAAAAGGCTTTAGCGGATCCAGTTATGTTTTCTATTTAAGACAAAGGTTTCTCAATTCTCCAGAAAATACCTTAATCGTTTTTGATCATGAGGACCAAGCGCGCGCCTTGGTCTCTGATTTACGCGAAGTTATGGATAACGATCGTATTTGCTTCTTTCCTCAATATGATCGTTTGGAAGCTGAATTACTTCCGCCCAGCCCAATTACTGTGTTTGAGCGAATCGTATGTCTAAAGCGACTTGTAGAGAGTCGAAAGGCTGTAATTTTAGTATGTAGTAAAGAGGCTTTAGAGCAAAAAACGATACCCCGAGATAGGTTTCGTGATTTAAGTGTAGGCTTAGAAAAAGGCCAAGAATATACCCTTGAGAAGCTACAAAGAAGATTAGTTCAGTTGGGTTATCGACGAGAAGAAATGGTTGCTTCGCGAGGTGAATTTGCTGTTCGAGGCGATATTCTAGATATTTTTCCTTCAACAGAAGAGGTTCCGATACGTTGCGAGTTTTTTGGAGATGAACTGGAATCAATTCGTAGTTTTGATCTTTATACTCAGCGTTCAATTCAAGACTTAAAAGCACTGAAAATATATTTGGTTCAAGAATTTGATGTTCTCAATTATAAATTAGTTGGTGATTTACCTGAGGAGATTAAAACATTTTTCGAGAGTCGCGATGAATCCCTTGAGATTGATCGACTATGGAATACAGGTTTTTCAGGACTTGAATGGCTAAATCCTTATGTGCAATCTTCCGCGAGTTTGGAATCTTATGCAATGCATTGGGCTAAGCCGACGAGGATATTCAAAGATTTCACTGTTGACGGTGTGAGTTACTTTGGAAAGAACCTTGAGTTGTTTATCGAGACAATGAGGCGCATGGTGGAAGATGATATTGAAGTTCACTTGTGCTTACCAAAAGCAGGTTTTGCGAAACGCATTCAGCAGATACTGAAACAAAAGAACGTACCTCTTCTTAAGGGTAGTACCTTAGCAAATTGTAAGGGTAAGCCAGGTGTTATGTTGAGTAATACTGCGGTTCAAAAAGGTTTTGAGATACAAAATTCAAAGTTTTGTTTGCTAACTTACTCTGATTTTACAGGAGTGCCATTTCAAGATACTAGTAGGAAGAAGCGGGGTCATAATACTGCCAGAATAGGTGCCGAGGGTGACGTACTGCATCATTTTTCAGAGCTTAAGCAGGATGATTATGTAGTTCATACAGATTATGGTGTTGCTCGTTTTGCCGGGATTGAAAATATTCTAATTGACGGTATTAAAAAGGAATTTCTGGTACTTCATTTTGATGGGTCTGACAAAGTTTTTGTGCCAATAACTGAAGTGGATCGTATTCATCGTTTTTCACCTCAGGAGGGTAAAACACCGAAGTTAAATCGTCTGAACTCTGTACGTTGGGGTCAGGTGAAGCACAAGGCTAAGGAGGATGTTCAAAAATTTGCCCGTGAGCTACTACAGCAATATGCTCGTCGTGAAATTAGTACTGGATTTAAGTACTCTTCGGATGGCGAGAAAATGGAGGAAATGGAAGGTAGTTTTGAGCATCAAGAGACTCGAGACCAATTAGGAGCAATTGGAGACATCAAAAGGGATATGCAATCTCAGATAGCTATGGATCGCCTGCTTTGCGGAGATGTAGGATTTGGTAAAACGGAAGTTGCTATTAGAGCTTCTTTTAAGGCTGTGCAAGATCAAAAACAAGTAGCTGTTCTATGTCCAACTACCATATTGGCTCAGCAGCATTTCCAAACTTTTCAATCACGGCTATTGGGATATCCAGTAAAAATTGAAGTCCTGAATCGTTTTGTAACTGCTAAAAAGGTAAAAGAAATTAAAGAAAAACTAAAGAGTGGTAAGCTCGATATCGTAATTGGTACGCATCGATTATTCAGTAAGGATATTCAGTTTCAGGACTTAGGATTATTGGTTGTCGATGAGGAGCAACGCTTTGGCGTTTCACATAAAGAAAAATTACGTAGATTGAAGGTTGGAGTTGACACTCTAACTCTTTCCGCGACACCAATACCAAGAACTCTACAGATGTCTCTTGGTGGTGCCAGAGCTATTTCGGTGATACATACACCGCCTCCCGGAAGACTTCCCATAAAAACATTTGTTTTACCTTATCAAGAAACCACAGTCAGACAGGCGATTGAGAGAGAACTTAGGCGTAATGGGCAGGTTTTTTATGTATATAATCGTGTAGTTGATATCGAGGCAGTTGGAGCAAAATTAGAGCGAATTATTCCGGGTTTAAAGATTCGTATCTTACACGGACAAATGGATTCCAAGCAGATAGAAGAGATTATGGGTTCATTCTTACGACGCGAATTCGATGTACTGTTGGCAACCACAATTATTGAATCAGGTATGGATATTCCTAACGTAAATACAATCCTAGTGGAACGTGCAGATGCCTTTGGACTCGCTCAACTTTATCAGTTGAGAGGACGTATTGGTCGTCGAGACCTACAGGGGTATGCATATCTTTTCCATAGAGATAACAGTTCAGTAACTGACACTGCTCGAAAGCGATTAGCTGCATTAGAGGAATTTACGGACTTAGGTAGTGGATTTAAAATTGCCATGCGCGATTTAGAAATTAGGGGAGCTGGAAATATTCTCGGTAAGCAACAAAGTGGTTTCATGTATAGCATCGGCTTTGATTTGTATGCACGTCTACTTCGCGATGCTATTGAGAAGTTACGCAATGAAAACTATCGCGAGGAATGGGAAATGCCACAAATGGAGCTACGGGTGAGCTCATTTTTAGATGAAAAATACATCCCTTCTTATCGTGATCGTATGGACTTTTTCAGACGTGTTAGCAACATTAAGAATCTCGATCAACTTGAGGATTTGAAGTTAGAATTATTCGATCGTTATGGAGGTTTTACCGCCAATATGTATGAATTGTTTCGACTAGTTCAATTGAGAATTCAAGGGTACTGGTGCGGAGTTAAGCGCTTTCAACAAGTTGCTGGAGGGATTCGTATGGAGTTTCACCATGAGGTTGAATCTGATGTGCTAGAGGGTTTACAGCAGTCGTTCGGATCGAGTTTAAGTCATAATCCAAGATTTAAAGATCGTTTAAGTATCGATACGGGTAATTTAGCCGGTGTTAAATTACTCGAGTTTCTTGAAAATTTTTTCAATGATGAAAATATCAGAGACTTATTAGATGCAAGAAGTTGAAGATTACGATTTATTGACTGTTAGGTTTGTTTAAAGATTTAGAGAGTTACGATTTCAGTTTATTGTCTTTTTTTTGCTAAACTGCTTGGCGGCCCAAAAAAAAGGAAGGATGCTGGATGTTCTTTTCACGAAAAAAGAATCCGATCGAAGAACAGTTGGAAAAATATTTAGAAGCTACCTCGAAATGTAAAGATGCTTTTGTGGAAGGTTTGACTTATTTTACCCAAAATTCACAAGTGGATGAAGAGTATCTAAAGTTTGTTCATGCTACCAAAAAGTACGAGGGAATTGCGGATGATATTCGAGATGGAATTGAACGAAGGATGTACGAAGAGTCCTTAATTCCTGAATCTCGCGGTGATGTTCTTGCATTTCTAGAAACTTTTGATCGTATTCCAAATACCATGGAAGGAGTCATGGAATTTATTGATGAGGTGGCTCTGTCTAT
This sequence comes from bacterium, assembly GCA_036339875.1. GTDB lineage: Bacteria > Muiribacteriota > UBA6191 > UBA6191 > UBA6191 > JAYZAC01. Next base: position 9,657 of record JAYZAC010000193.1, read on the forward strand.
TCCCGATAATCTTAGCGAACAGGATCACAAAAGATTTACTCGAGATTTTCAGGAATTATGTGATGGGATTGCAGAGACTTTTGAGCTAGCAAGAAATTCGGCTCAATGTTTTTTTAGTAAACCAAGACGGGTTAGAGATTACACCGTTGCGATAGATAGACATGAATCTCAGTGTGATAATGTTGAATCAGATCTAAAGAGATATGTATTTCATCATGATGGTTTTAGCGATTTACAGAAGATTCTTTTTAAGGAATTGTTCAAGAGAATCGGTGATATTGCAGATTTGGCAGAAGATTTTCAGCGTAGAGTAATCTTATTATCATTAAAAAATCTATATTGAGTTTAATCGTTTAAGGGATTCAATAAATTGTTTAATTGGCAGATATTATCCGGTGTATTTCTAGGTTGGTCTTTAGGCTCCAACGACTCAGCTAATGTGTTTGGAACGGCCGTCGCAACAAAAATGGTTCGATATTCTACGGCCGTAATTTTATGTGCAGTATTTATTGTACTTGGTGCTTGGATGGAGGGTGAAGCAGGTTTTCATCGTCTTTCGTCTCTCGTAGAGCAGAATGCCAACGAAGTTTTTATTTGTAGCTTAGCCTCTGGTTTAACTGTTACTTTTATGACTATTCTGACTTTACCAGTTTCAACCTCACAAGCAATTGTGGGCGGGATCTTTGGTGTTGCCTTGGCATCGGGACAAGCCGTAGACTTAGTAAGTTTTGGCAAGTTAATAATCTGTTGGATAGGAACTCCAATTGGAGGGTTTTTTATCGCCATGATTTTGTACTGGCTTGCGAGATTGATTTTACAGTCACAGAATCTTAATTTTTTTGAATTAGATTGGCTACTTAGGTGGGGATTGATTCTTTCAGGTATTTACGGTTCATATGCACTGGGTGCTAATAATGTTGCCAATGTTACAGGTATCTATGTAGGCGCAGGAATGTTAAGTGTGGAACAAGCTAGTCTTATTGGCGGACTTAGTATTGCTGCTGGAGTTATGACTTTCTCTAGAAACGTAATGATGACTGTAGGTAAAGGATTGATACCGTTAAATGGTGTAGGTGCTTTTGTGGCAGTATTCTCACACGCGGTTGTTGTCCATTTATATGCTCAGATAGGTGTGCCAGTCTCTACTTCGCAAGCTATTGTAGGTGCTGTGATGGGCGTAGGCGTGGTTTTACAGCGTAAAATGGATTTTCAAAAGTTATTGCGAATATTACAAGCTTGGATTATGACTCCAGTAGTATCTGCTATTGTAACTATTGTCTTTATCAAAATATTTCTCTAATTAGTCATTGATTTAGACGTTTTGACTGCATCTTAGTTTCAGAGCTATAAATCCTAGGACTCTCAGAGAACAGATAGATGCGAATGTTCGATTGAAGATAAAAAATCACCATTCAAATATTGTTCTCTTTCGAGGAAGTATAAAATAGTAAGAAGGGCACACTAAGGTAGCTGTTAGGTTGTAAAGATCCGATTAGTAACAAATACAAATTAACAGTCCTAGCTTCTGGGTTCAATTGATCAAAGTACGCTACAATGTTTTGTTATGAAGAATGCTGTAATACTGACACTTGAGAGAACCAGCCGTCGAAGGGCAATTTCTGGAGGTGGGCTAAGGGTCTTGGGATTACGCTGGTTGTTAGAGCAGCTTGACTATCAGGTCATTTGTTTGCAACCAAATGAGGATGCGGATTTAGAGCCTTGGGAAAGAGTTTTCAGTATCGATCATATACGTAGCGATGGTTACATACACCACAATATGAATGAAGTTCTACAAACATTACCCTGTGATTTACTTGTTGTTGAGCAGTGGGGACTTCTAGATGAATTACAAAGACCTAATTGTCCGGTAATAGTTGATTTACACGGTTCTTTACTTTTTGAAAACCAAGAATGTGGCTATGAAAATCCTCAACAGATGCGCACTAAACTTTTGAGTTTGTCTAAGTCTGATGCTTTTCTCACTCCTGGCTATCGACAAAAATATTATTATCTGGCATGGGCTAAAATGGCAGGTATTCTGTCTTCGACTGATAGTGTATTACATTTACCACTTTTTTTACCGTCGCAGTTTTATCTTGAATGTAGTTCATTGGAGCGCAAAGATATCTTGGTCATGGGTGGCGCATTATGGCCTTGGGCAGACTTACAGTTTTCAAATTCTTTAAGAAGATATTTCGAGGAGCAGGGATTCGAGGTGCAAGCGAAATTGTATGAACCACTTAAACGAAGTCTGCATCCTTCGGAAGATAATAACTGGCGAAACAAATCTAATTCAAGCATGTCTTCCAATCAGAAACCACATAGTGAGTTAATAAGTAGTTACTCTCAAGCAAGTCTTGCTTGGGATTATTATCCTGATAGTTGGGAAAGGCAACTTGCCATTACTACTCGAACCGTAGAATATTTGTATTGTGGGCTTGTCCCTATCTATTGTAGAGGTTTAGAGCTCAGTGAATTGATCGAAAGATTGGAAATTGGAATATGCCTCAAGAACCCAAAGGATTTGCTAGATATAAGTAATCTCAAAGACAGGGTCGAAGTATGCCGCCACAATATTTCAGAAAAATTTCCAGTATGTTGGCAATTAGAGCAATGTCTTGAAGGATTACGAAAGCTTATAGACTCAATTTCCAAAGAGAGCTTTAAGAGTGAATCATTGATTGTTAATTTGGAGTCAGATTATCGGGAATTAAGGCGAGCGATTGGTGAAGCAGAAGCCGAAAGAGACCATCTTAGGAGAGAGCTTTTGAGGGTTGAGAATGAATTGTATGAAAGTAGACTGACCAAAGAGCGTTGGAAGCGTTTGTGGATGCGAGATTACTAAATTTCAAAAAAACTTGTATTAAAGACAACAATTAGAATTGAAATTCCGTTTAAAAGCGGCTAGTATGTGGGCGCTTCAGATATGGAGCTGAATAGCCCGTTCGCCAAGCGGTAAGGCACCGGATTTTGGTTCCGGCATTCGGAGGTTCGAATCCTCCACGGGCTGTTATTCTTTTCCTCAATTACTCTTTAATGAACGTCAAGTCTGGGTTAATTTATATTTTTGATACTGAACCTTTAATCTCTTTGATGAGATTATGAATAAAATTTATATTGTCCATTGTGAAAATTGACTTACTAGACATAACCTGCGAGGAACTCGCAGTAGAGCTTGGAGCAGACAGTTCTCTCATAGAGGATCTCCCACGACCTGATCTAAATTTAGAAGGACGTTACAGATATCTCTCTCATAGGATCATGTCAAATCTATGGAAGCGTAATGATAAGCCGAATTTATCCTTAAATCTCGGTAAGCGACCTAATATCGTCAATTGGATTCGAAGTCGCACTTATGTAAGTATATCTCAGCTTCACTCGGAAAGTGTATCAGATGATTCAACTCGTAAATTTCTATGGAAACTTCAGGATGGTGAAACTATAGAGAGTGTCTTAATTCCGAGTCGTGGAAGCCAGTCATTAAATACATTATGTATTTCAAGTCAAGTAGGCTGCGCAATGGCTTGTAAATTCTGCTTAACTGGTACGCAAGGACTGAAAAGGCATTTAACAAGTTCTGAAATTATTAGTCAGGTATATACTGTTAGTCGTATTTACTCTGTGAACAAAATAGTTTTTATGGGAATGGGTGAGCCACTCCATAATTTACAAAATATTGAGAGAAGCATCTCTATATTTACTGATCCCGCAGGATTCGGGATTTCCTCCAGAAAAATTACTGTAAGTACCAGTGGTCTTGTTCCAGCAATGGAAGAACTCATGGCCAAGAGTAATATTCGATTGGCAGTTTCATTGAATGCGAGCACGGATCAGCAAAGAAATTTAATAATGCCAGTAAATCGTCGTTGGCCAATTAAAGAACTCATCGCAGGTTGTTCTAGAATCTTAAACAAAAGTTCTAAATCTGAAAGGATACTTTTTGAATATGTTCTGTTGTCAGGAGTGAATGATAGCTTGGAAGATGCAGATAGATTAGGAGATTTATTGAAGTCAATACCCTGCAAGGTTAACCTCATTCCCATGAATACCCACAATGGTTCTAATTATAACAAGCCTACTGATGCAAAACAGATTGCGTTTAAACAGAGATTGCTATCTAATAATATAGCCGTGACTTTACGTCGTGAAAGAGGATCTGATATTCTTGCGGCATGCGGTCAACTTAAATCTAAATTTAACTGACGCTACGAAGTTCAAGTATTAAAATTTTTCGGCCATCAAATGGCACGATATTGTTACAAACAATTTGAAGAATAGTTATGGATAGTCAAAGAAATTTAAATGTTTTGGGAGAGCCTTTGAAAATTTGTGGCTGTGAACCTATGACCGGTTTTTATCGTGATGGCAGTTGTAGAACTGGTCAAAGTGATGCAGGCCGACATACAGTATGTGCCATAGTGGATCAAGCTTTTCTCGAATACACTAGAAATCAAGGCAATGATTTGACCACACCGATTCCTCAATTTGGTTTCCCCGGGCTTAAACCGGGCGATCACTGGTGTCTTTGTGCTAGTCGATGGTATGAGGCATATAAAGCTGGTGTAGCCCCTAGGGTAAAACTAGAAAGTACCGAAATATCAGCGACGGCGATTATTCCATTGGAGATTTTAGAAATCCATGGGGTTTGCAACTGATTTATTAATTAATTAGCTGGTCTCTTTTCTACAAGATGTTTCGTTTGTTCGGTATGTTTTGTAATTGCTAATTGACCTTTTCCGCAGATTTCTTATTCGTTAATTCACTTGAAAAACTTAACTGAAGGTGAATTGCCATGTTTATGATTCGAAAATCACTATGCGGACTTGTTCTGATTCTAGTAACCGGTTATTTCTCTGTGCTGAAAGCTCAGCAGTCATTCAAAGGAGATATTCTCCTTGAACCGCTAAGTGGAAAGCAGGGTGAGACTCAATTAATGGTATTTGTAGCGAACCAAGGGATAGAACCCGACGCCTATGTCGATTTCTTGAATAGAATACAGAAAAAGACTGACTTTCCGCTATGGATAGCTACTGTTAAATACTTTAAAGGTTCATTATCGGCACGTGGTTTCGATAAAAAAATTGAAAGGATTAGGCGATATATTTCTTCTGTTGAACAGTCTGATATTCCAAAATTTAAGACTTGGGTTACGGGGCACTCTAAGGGGGCTTATTTAGTAAGGCGTGTTGCTGAGGAATATGCAGGACTTATATTGTTCTCATCATACTACAACCGTTTGAGTGGCCCAATTAGCGGAGATATTAATTCTTTTGATAAACCTTTACTAGTTGTTTCGGGAGAGCTAGATGGAATCACTAGACCCTCTTACATAGCCAGAGATTACGAATCAAAGTTATTAAGTAGTGAAACAGATTATTTCAGCAAACTCATTCTTTTAGTTGAAGGAGTTAATCATAGTTTATTAGCTTTCGATGATTTCATTATGGATGGCGATCTGCCCGCAGCGATTAGCTCTGAAAGAGGTCGCGATGAAATGGCTACGGCGGCTTCTGCATTTATAACTTATCATGACATAAGTAGTACTAAGATAAAAACTGAGAAGACCTTAGATTTACTTAGGGAGTACGATGATTTCAGTGCACCTATTCTAAATTCATTTTATGAACTTAATCAAATTGATAACTCTGTTTGCGAAATTGTTCAGGATGAGATTCTCGCCAATGGTTTAGGATCTTCGAACCCTTATGAGATAAAGGTTACTGAGATCACTAAATCAACTTCCTTTGCAATGTTAGAACCAAACGTAAGCATGACGCACGATGGAAATGCATTTGTTCAAGTATATAAATACAATGTAAAGCCTAATAACCCTCGTGATATAAGTTCTGGCTCTCCGGCGGTCAAGAGAATATTGTGTAAGATGAAGACAGCAAGAGCTGTTGCTGATGCTCATTGGTCAGATGCTCGATATATAAAAAATTCATGTTCGCTAATGCAGCAAAAATTTATGGATACGGCACTTTCCAGATTGAATGAAAAACAGTTATCTCGATATCGAGACTCTGGAAATGAGATAAATTTAGGTAGCGAAAAAAAATATAAGTCTAGTTTTCTTTGGTTGTCCAATCGTGATCCCTTAGTAATCGGGTCTGATGGTAGATACGAAATTCGGAATCAAACTTTACACAAGGATATGGGTGAGTTTATTGGAGAAGGTGGATTTGAATACTGTAAATTTATATCTCCTGCTCGTCTATTAGATTGGTATCTAACCGACGGTCTTTTCCAAAATAATAATTAAATAAGCTACAGACGGTAGTTATGAAATATCAGTTTATCATTCAGAAACTAATTTATTCTTTTTTACTGATTTACATATTTGTAAACAAGGCGGTAGCTAGTGATAAAGCAATTCATGCGGATAATCACTTAAGCAAAGAAGGTAGATTTAAGAAAGCTGTTATGTCTTCAGAGATTCCAGGTTATGGTTTCCGACATCCTTTTGTTGCCTACAGAAGAGGTAAATATTTAAGGAAAGAAGAAGCCTCAGTTTGGACTGAAGAGCGAACTGTGCATCAAGTCGAAGATAGCGAAGAATTTCTTCTTTTGGAGGTATCTTTAAGAGAAGATTTTCTTGAAAGATTCCCCGATGCTGTAGAGGGTTGGACACAGAAAGTATTAACCGAAGACGGAGAAATAGAAGCGATTCACTTTGCAGCTAACATTCCAAGTGGCTTTGTTTACAAAACTCGTAAAACAATCAAGATTGTAAATCATTGGTATGAACTTTTCGCTACGCCTAGACATCTTTATCATACAGGACCATGGATGAATGTAGGACAGACTTATTTGGAATCTCTGGAGCCTTCAGGATTGGAGTATATTTTCTCTCTCGAAAAAAAATATTTTGAAAAATGAGCGTTGTAATCACTTGTTTTTAAAATTTTTCGAAGTATCTTGCGGTCCTTATTGACTCACAACAAAGAGATTGAGATATACCTATGAAATATTTGATGCTTTTCATAATACTTTTTTTACTATTTTCTAATGTTAAAGCTGAAGTCACCAGATCATATGATTTTCAGAAGTATTCGATTCCTGCAATTATTGAACAGCTTCAATTTATGAAGCTTAATATGTCCGAAAACTCTAATTTATTGAATGAATGGGAAACTCTTGTGGATCAACTTGAGCACATTCCAATTTTGCCAAAACGATATCGAACCATATTGAAGGACTTCAAAAATAAACTAGTTTCAGAGTCACAACTTTCATTAGAACTCCGATCCAGACTGATCTTATCCCTCAATAAACTTATTATGGGTCGACTTCCCAATGAACATAAATTTATGATCAAATTTTCCAAAGAACAGGTACTTGATAGTTTCTTGAAACAATTTCCGGGGGCTCGTCGATTTCATTCAAAGCTTTTGTGGGTTATTTTTTCCACACGTCATGAGGGTAGAAAATTAAATAGTTTTGATGGTTCTTTTGTTCAAATTGAAAAAGATATTCATATTTCTATGGAGCCCTTACCTGAAGATGGAGCCGCTCAGCTTCCTCCAAAATTGTGGGGGATAAGTAGAATAGGCTCCGAAACAGCATGGCAGAATGGTTTGACTGGTGATGGAGTAATTGTTGCGGTTGTCGATAGCGGAGTGAATCACGATCATTCAGGGATAAGGGATCAGATGTGGATTAATCTAGCTGAGATGCAGGGTCAAGTTGGATTAGATGATGACGGCAATGGTTTCATAGACGATGTACACGGATATAATTTCTTTGATTTAGATTCGGATTCGATGGACTACAATGGGCATGGTAGTCATGTAGCTGGCACGATTGCAGGCTGGGACCCAACTGTAAATTTCTATGGCGTAGCTCCTAAAGTGAAAATTATGTCTGTGAAGACTCATAATGCTAGAGGTTTAAGCAGCAAAAGAGCGGTTGTAGAGGGTATCCTATATGCTGCAGATAATGGAGCGCGAGTTATTAATTGTTCATGGAGTGGAGCTCCTGAGGCTGCAAATTGGAGTCAGCTACTTCATGACGCAATTGAATACGCGAGAATGAAGGGTGCTTTAGTGGTTGCTGCAGCTGGCAATAAGGGAAATTACAACGATTTAAATCCAGTGTATCCCGCATGTTATGCGAACGTAATTTCTGTAGCAGCAACAGCATATATTGCAGATAATGTTGCTTCATTTAGTAATTATGGAATTCGAACGGTACATGTCGCTGCACCGGGTTCTGCGATCTATTCGATGACTCACGAAAATAATCAATATATGCGTGCTTCGGGTACTTCTATGGCGGCGCCTCATGTATCTGGAGCTGCGGCATTAATAATTCAAAAGCTTCAAGAAAATCGGATTGATAAGTTCACTGCTGATGAAATAAAGCAAATATTAATGGATCATGCGATTGCAGTTCCTGGTACTGAGAATAAAGTAGCTACAGGTATTATTTCGGTTGAAAATCTGTAATGAAAAATTTTGAAGACCTCAATCATTGTCATGTAGGTCTATTAAGGCTTTAAACCAGCGTCTATATTAATGAATAATTCGTAAGACCGTATGAATCTCCACAGAAGTCAAAAAATATAACGAAAAAAAAACAACTCATTCATCCGAATGAGTTGTATTTAGAGCCTGCGAGACGACTTGAACGCCCGACCGGCTGATTACAAATCAGCTGCTCTACCAACTGAGCTACACAGGCCACTTATAAACAGAGTATGTTTAGTTGAATATTTTGTCAAGTGACTTTCGATTCAGTCTCAGTTAGAAATGTTATAATATTTTTTGGCCAACTCAGAAGCTTTTTTAAATCGTTCTTTTCGGGAAATATCTTCACGGGAAATTTGTGCATAAATATTTACATCTGGAATAAAATCAGGTGTTGTAGGTTCCATGGCAGCGTTGACTACTAATTGTATCATTTGATTTTGATAACGCTCGTACCACATTTGTCCCAGAGCTTCTAATCTACCATCTGGAATAGGGTTATTGAAGTCAATAGCCCATGGGGTTCCGTCACTATCAATGAAAAATTCAACACTGTTCATCTCATATCCCATTGATCGACAAATTACCTGAGTCTGTTCAATTACATTTTTTTCTATCTCAGGTGGTAAAAAGTTTTCATCTTCCAAATACTCAGATTGATCGTTATCACGAAAAACATATTTAGCTATTTCGATACTTTTACCCACACACAGACAACGTACTTGCCATTCTACTTCACTAGGTGCCATGGACTGTAAAACCATAATTTCTTTGCCAGATTTATCGTAAGCTTCCATTAATTCCATTCGGTTATTACACTTCGTAACACCGCGGGCTCCGCGACCATTAGCAGGTTTTATAAAACATGGAAAACCGACTTCCTCGATTATACCCTCCCAATCAAAGAACTGATGATGCACGAAATCGTCTTCCTTAAAGAATGGGGTTTTACATGGAGGTAAAACGAATGTTGGCGGCACACTGCATCCCAATTGATGTGCAATATGATATCCCACATCTTTACGATTAATGAAATAATGAAAACTGAAAGGATTGTTGACAATACGGACTCCTCGGTGTGCCAGCATCATGAGTATGGAAATTCCGAGCTTAAAATAATGAGAGGCTCGATCAATAATAAAATCATATTCATATGGAAGATCAAGTCCGTATTCCTGGATTGGAATATGTTCTACTACTATTTGAACTTCCTCACCATTCGGTCTTTTAATTGGAGCCAGTTGTGATATGCGATAGTCTAATTCTTTCGAAAATGGCTCCTGAAAATAGAGCATTCCTACCCGAAAATACTGCATAATTTACCCTTCATTGAGAATGACCAGTCGTCGAAGACATATTATTGTAATAGTTATCGGTACAGTAGGTCGCATGAAAGATAATTTTATTTTTAGAATATGAAGAAATTCTTTATACATGGCAACCTTTTAGGTGGTAGATAAGTAGTATTAACTACGGCAGTTGTAAAAAATATTTATTCAACGGATTAAACATGAATAGAACACCCAAATACGTAATATATCTCGTGATTTTTTTATCAATATGGAACTTCAATCATGCAAATATGATTAAGCACGGAATTAAAAATGTTGTCGATGTATCCTCGAGTTCCCAAGGTACATATTTTTTAAATAATTTTGGCATTGTTTATGTTCAGTCTAAAGGGACTTACATGCCATTGGATTTACCCGATAAAATAATTCAAATTCAAGCTGTTAGAGATAGTATTTTTATGCTCAGAGAAGACGGTAGTGTTTGGAGATTTCATGCCAAAGGTTTGCATTTGTTAGATGGTGATTTACCCAACCAACAGATCCTGGCATCAGATGACAAATTATATATGCTGAAACGCAGTGGTGGATTGTCGGTATTTGAAAATAATGCGCTGAGAAGTCTAGTTTATGATAGGAATTTCGAAGTGATGGTTATGAAGGGAAGCAACTCTATGTTTCTATTAGATAGTTGGGGTCGCTTATTTCATTACGACACCTATGCTGAGCGCTCTGAACTAGCAGACCCTTCTCGAAACACAATTCAATTAGTTTCCGGAGACGGTATCCTTTATATGCTGAAAAAAGATGGTCAAGTCTTCAAGTACGAAGATCTAGAATTTCATTCGTTGGACTTCGATGTTTCAGTTGAAACAATGGCCGCAGAAGGAGATTTTCTCTTTTTTATAGACAAAAAGAAAGGACTATTTGAGTACAACCGGATGATTGATCGTTTGACGCAGATTGACATGTCTGGAAAACCTAGCATGCTAAGGGTCACGAACGGTAAATTGTATGTAGTTGATGAGAAGGGTGATGTTTTCGAATATGTTATTCCTTCAAAAAAGAAAGAGATCCAAGCTCAATTTAATCAAATGTGGAACAGTTCTGATATGTATCCTCAAAATAGTGGATTTGTCGATTCCTCAGCCAGATAACTTTTTTTGCAAACATAAATTTAGTTTCAATGAAATATTCAAGTGAAACATTCTTGAGTCTATCCCTTTTACGATGTTAAATTTTATACCGTATGTGAATAGGAATTTTTGCATAGGAGAAAAGTGTGAGTAAAATTTCCATCGGTTTGGAATTAGATAAAGAATTAGCGACTTGGTTTGAAGAGTATTGTGAGGACGGTTTACTTAGTATTGATGATGAATTATCAGCAATATTAGAGGGACACATCGAGAACCAATTAGAGGAAGCCGGCGAGGTAGATGGACCAATTTTGTTAGACGAGGAAGAAATTTTGGAAGATCTTGACGGTTTAGAGGAAGAATTGTTTGAGGAATAATAACCATATATCTATCTATTATTTATAAATCACTGTTAGATTTTATATTGGAGAAGCTATGAAAAAAGTCAAAAAGACTATTGGCGTGATGGATCCCAATGCATTTTCCTTTCGTGAATCCATTGAGAAGTTAGTCGTAGCGTTAGCTCCGAAAATCAAATGGAACGACGAAATCCATGAGGTAGAGACTCGGCGTATCAAATGTCGACCATACGATACATTGCGTGCTCGCACTACCTGTGATGCGATAATCAATCGTGGTGCACATTGGAATCCGCATCATAATAGTTTTTTCCAACGAGTATCGCATAGAACCTATTTATTGAATGATATGAGTTCATTTTTTGCCATTAACAAAAACACTTCCTACGGACAGATGTTCGAATTAGGTATGAAGATTCCGCCAACCTTTGCAATTCCACAAGAGGATAATTCAGAGTTCGAATTTAGTAGTAAAATCTCTTCTGATTTGGTGTTTCCTGAGTACGAAATGTTTGACCTCAAGGAAATAGGCGAAGCAGTAGGTTATCCAGCTTTTCTTAAACCACAAGACGGCGGTGGATGGATTGGCGTTCAGAAAGTGAGCAACCTTCAAGAATTAGAACTTGCTTACAAGAAGTCTGGGGCGAAACCCCAGAATTTACAGAAGGCCATTATAGACTATCAAGAGTTTATTCGTTGTGTAGGGATGGGCCCGCAGGTAATTCCAATGCATTACAACGCAGAAGCGGAATTTTCTCACGATCGTTACCTACGTGGTGATGAAAATTTAGTTGAGCCAAACTTTTTAAATTCTGAAGTAGACCGTGAAGTTAAACAAATCTGTAAGATAATCAATGCATTTTACGGATGGGATCATAATTCTTGTGAGGTATTGTTAACACAAGATGGAGATGTACACCCAATTGATTTTGCCAATGCCTACCCAGACTCTAGTTTAGTTAGCTTACATTATTATTTTCCAGAACTAGTAAAGAATACGGTTCGATGGTTATTATTCGTAGTATGTACAGATCGTAAGAAAAGAACCTTTGGGTACGACTGGGATAATTATTTTGAGATATTGGAACGTTCCAATAATGAGGAGCTAAGCTACCATAAGAAACTAGACTTTTATGAGGAGTTAGCAGATCAACATTATTCCACGAGAGATTTTCATGCTTTCTATGAGCAGGTTTTAGGGACGAAATTCGAACAAGCTTGTTATGATTTTTTTGCAAGTAGCGATTTTCAGGAGATTATCGAGGAAGAGGTGTCTAGATATTTCAAAATTCCATCTGAAAAACCTGCGAAAATCGAACAGTACAAAAAACTGCACGGCATATGGCTTGATCATCAGTCAAGCTAGGGTTTCAGTTACCACCGACAAGATTTCAATTGTTTCTTAATTCGTTGTAACGCTGAAGTGCTGCCCTATACTCTACTTGCAATTTCTGTTTCAACTTAACGTCATCTCCCTTTAATGCTTGCTTCAGTTTTTCATATGTACTGAGATAAGCAACTCGAGCTTCGTCGATACTCATTTTAGATATAGGTTTTTGAGCTTCAGTTTCCGTAATGGACTCACTGACTTTCGTGACTATATCCAGCTCATTCGCACTATTCTGTTGAATTTTCTGATCCTGTTGATTGCTCTTGCTAATTAATTGGTCAGATGTGATTTGTACATTTGATCCAGTAATACCTTGTGGATTTAGAAAATTAGCCTGCCCCTTCGGAGGGATGTAGGGTGTTGTTTGATTAGCTAATTGGTTTATATCAAGTTGGTTGTCAATTTCAGCTTCAACTGCTGGGGGTAATTCCGGTTCTACCTCATTTTGAGAATTACCAATTGGAAGATTTCCTTCAGGTAGAGGAGTGGTCATATTGACCTGTGAGAATATAGGGTCAAATTGCTTACTTGAGATTAGAATGCCTTCAAAATTAGCTTTTGCATTCTTATATGCATTGTATGCACGCACTTTAGAGAATATGTTCAACCAGCCGATTTGTTTGTAAATCGCATAAGCTGTTTCCATATCTCGATTTGAGGCTGCAATTGATCGTTGAACCTCAGCTTGTAAATCCTTATAGGACCTACGCGCTAGCATAATTGATTCATAGTCTCTATTTTTACGAATGACTGCCTCTAATATGCGCCTAGAAACATCATAAGCGCCGTAAGCTCTTTCAATCTTGGCCAATCCTAAATAGGCACGATCTGTTGCAACTCCTTCTGGGAAACGTTCTGTTACAGCACTAAAATGACGTCGTGCATCTCCAAGATTACCGTCTGTGTAGGCCTGAACAGCTACTTGCAGAGCTTGCAATTCTTGAGGCCGAACTTGAGCATTCGCATTGTCTACGAGCGACTTAATACTGAAGGGGTTTGTTATGCCGGGTGCATCCAATTGCATTGTGGGATTTAACATAGAATCTTGCGGTGTCATTCCAACAAACGGATTATCCAGTGATAGCTGTGGATCTACAATTGAGCCATTACTAGGTTTCGTACCGAAACCCATTTGCGGTCCAAGATCGTTATTGAAGGCCGAATTTCCTCTTAGTCCTTGTATTTGATTGGACGAGGAAGGAATCGGAGTTGCGAGCATTGGGTTGGGCTGTAACTGATTTGGGTGACTGCCACTAAGACTCTCATTACCATAATTAGGCATGATTCCAACAGCCGGATTTTGCATGTTCTTAGCACCGTATCTCAAATCAGACTGATAAGGATTTGCGCTAGAACTAGTAAAAACTAATGCGCTGATTGCTACACTTATAAGGATTTTATTATTCATAAAGGGCCTCTACTGGCTACGTGACTATTTCTAAAGAGCTTGTACCTAAGCTTTAATTGTCAGACAATACTACGAATGAATCAGCAAAAAGTTTCAGTAGCTAATAGATCTTTTGTTCTGGGTGAGCATAAGTTTGATTATCCAATTATGGCTGCGCCTATGGCAGGTTATACTCGTCTGGCGACTAGGATACTTTACCGACGATTCGGAGCTAGTCTTAATGTTAGCGAGATGGTCAATGCGAGATTGGTAGCTGAGGATAACCCTAGAACACTTTCTATGTTGCAATCTTCTCCCTTAGAAAAGCCACTTTCAATACAAGTTTTTGGCGCGGAAACAAAAATTATGGAGAAAGCTTTGCCTAAGATAGTCGATCTGAGCGGAGCTATAAGTATTGATTTGAATATGGGCTGTCCCGTTAAAAAAATTTCAAGTAACGGCTTTGGTGTTTCTTTGATGGCTCATCCGCAAAAAGTTTATGATCTAGTGTCTTCGATGGTTAATTCAAGTCCTGTACCAATTACTGTTAAAATGCGGTCTGGTCCTACGGTTGGGGAAGAAAGTTATTTGCAGGTAGGGGAAATGTGTCAAAAAGCTGGAGCGACAGCGGTTACTTTGCACCCTCGTACGAGAAAAGATAAGTTCGAAGCGGGAACTTGCAATTGGGATCATATAGGCAGATTAAAGCGAGCTTTGGATATACCAGTTATGGGTAACGGAGATATTCTGTGTGTTAAAGATGGTATAAGAATGATAGAGGAAACTGATTGTGATGGATTGATGATTGGCCGCGGAGCTGTTGGGAATCCTTGGATTTTTGAAGATTTTCAAAAATACTTCGAAGGAGAAAGTTCGTCTTTATATCGTTCTCTCATAGAGCGCTTAAATGTCGCAAGAGAGCATTTCCAGTTGGAGCTTCAATACGCTGCAAAATCAGAAGGAATGTTTAGACAGGTTAGAAAGAGTTTGCCCGAATACCTTAAAGGGACCCCAAGCTATATAATATTTAGAGAAGCACTCTGTAATTGTGAGAGTAACACCGATGTACTTAATCTTCTGGATAGATTCTTGAAAGAAGCCTAATATTTTTCGAGTAACTCTGATTTGTAATCGTTTGTGATAATTGGGTACGCATTTGAAAGTCGCCAAAATTTTGCGGGTGTATTTCCGACGTACTCACCATCGACGCAGATAGGGATATTTGGCTTATGAATTTGTATTTCTTCAGATTCAAACAGTTCTACTTGTTTCATCTTAGAATGGTCTCCTAGCTGGTCCCTAAGCAGAAACTCAGCAACTGGTAACTTATTATTGTCAGTTAACAAACATGAGTGGAGACCGCTACTTAATAGCCTTTTTATTTTATGGTCTGATGATTTATCCAAAATCTCACCATTACCTATAATTAGTCCTGTTCCCACAAGAGTCTGATCGGAGTAGTGGACATCAAATTTTTTGGGTCTTTCAAGCAGAGTTTTTCGAAGTGAATTAATAGTATGAAATCCTTTATGAGTTATTTTTTTAGATTTCAAAGATGCGGTTTGGTGAATAATTTCGGCCTTTAAACCCACATTAGCCGAGTGATGGAAATAATAAATTTCTCCATTATCTAGTTGTACGGCACCTAAACTGATATTCAAGCTAAAGCCTATACAAATCATTTCACATGCTTCTTCTATATCTTTGGAAATTTTTAGACATTCAGATGATTTGTTCTTTGAGTCAATAGGAATAAGTCCAATGTTCTTTTTGATATTAGAATCGATAGCGGTCTGAATTAAAAGACGAAGACTTCTGTCTCCACCCATTAAAATCATTGTTGAATTATCTGAATTTAA
>JAYZAC010000194.1:0-2695 GCA_036339875.1 bacterium
AGCCTGAATTCATCTCCTTTTGACTGAATATTTTCAAATGTTCCCCGCAACCAATTACTTCTAAAATCATTGAATCCATAAAATTTACAGTTTTTGAATTTAAACTCTTCGATTACGCAGGCCTCCATTGCGGTAGTTTCAATTTCTAGATGTGTAAAATTACAGCGGACAAAAAAATCATTATTCCATTTTACAGATGACCATATACCCTTTTGAAAGTGTTGATCTTTAAAACGGATTGCAGGGAGTCTTGAAGATTCAAATTTTTTTAACTCGTAAGCCAAAAGTTTTTTAGAATTACTTTGACTGAGTTGTTTAAGATTATCAATTATTGAAGAGTTGGGATGTAGCTTTCCGTCGTGTAGACAACAAAAATTACTATCAACTTCAGATCTTATTGGACATTGCCATTGGCCCAGCTTATAAGTACATATACTTCCCACAAAAAAATTGTACCATCGTCGTTTGAAAATGTGTGAAATGACAGATATACATAGTGACTTTCGTACCCTATAATGGCGGCCCAAAGAAAGGATTTGCTATGGAGTCTCAACGTAAAGCTAAACTGGAACAAATTGCTCTAAGTATTAGAAGTCTATCCATGGACGCTATTCAAAAAGCTAATTCAGGGCATCCAGGTCTTCCATTAGGATGTGCTGAGATAGGAGCAGTGCTGTATGGCGGAGCTTTGAAATACTATCAAAAAGATTTAGACTGGATCAATCGTGATCGATTCGTATTATCTGCTGGCCACGGCTCAATGTTTCTTTATTCTCTATTGCATCTCTCGGGTTGTGGATTAAGTCTTGATGATATCAAGGATTTTCGACAGCTACACTCAACAACACCTGGGCATCCTGAAGTATACGAAACACCTGGAGTTGAGATGACTACGGGACCTTTGGGTCAAGGTTTGGCGGCCAGTGTGGGTATGGCTCTTGCGGGTAAGATTCTTGGGGAACGTTTTAATAAGCCGGATGCCGAAATCTTCAATTATAATGTATTCAGTTTAGCTGGCGACGGCTGCATCATGGAAGGTGTAGCTCATGAAGCTTGTTCTCTAGCAGGTCACCTCGGATTATCAAATTTTACTATTTTGTACGATGCCAATGATATTTGTCTCGATGGAGATTTAAAAGAATGTTTTTCAGAGGATGTTTGGAAAAGGTTCGAATCTTATGGTTTCGAGGTTACTGAAATTGATGGCCATGACTTATTTGCAGTTGAAGAAGCATTTGAGTGGGCTAAGACAATAACGGATAAGCCTCAATTAATTATTTGTAAAACAACCATAGGTTACGGATCGCCTAACAAAGCTGGAACAAGCTCAGCACATGGATCACCCTTGGGACCAGATGAACTTAAGCTGACAAAAGCCAACTTGGGTTTGGATCCCGAAAAGTTTTTTCAAGTTAATGAAGAGGTTTACAATTACTTCCGTGATTTAGAGCAATCAAATAAAGAGGATTATGAAGATTGGCAAGACTTATATCTTCAGTATCAAGAAAAATATCCAAAAGAATTCTCTCTACTTAACTCTATGAGAGAACCTGATCTAGAAAATTTGGAGTCTAAACTACCTAAGTTTGAGGCTGGAGAGATGTTGGCTGGTCGTAAGAGCTCACAAGCTTGTATTCAAGTAATTGCTGATAAGTTACCTTCCTTTATTGGTGGCTCGGCAGATCTTTCTTGTTCTGATAGCACCACTATAAAGTCTGATGGTATTATCAGTTCAGATAATTCTGAGCAGCGCAATATCAAGTATGGAGTCCGCGAATTTGGTATGTCTGCGGTAGCAGCAGGAATGGCTCTTACTGGTTTTTTTCGTCCTCTGGTAGGTACATTTCTTTGCTTTAGTGACTATCTAAGACCATCTCTACGATTATCTAGTTTGATCGGTTTACCAGTTATTTACCAATTCACTCATGATAGCGTTTTTCTAGGAGAAGATGGTCCCACTCATCAGCCCGTTGAACATGCAGCCGCATTAAGAACTATTCCAGGTACTAATGTTTTCAGACCTGCTGATGGAAATGAAGTTCGTGGTTCGTGGCTATCTGCTTTGTCTCACAGGGGGCCATCTGCTTTACTGTTATCTCGACAAAATTTACCCCATCTGAGCGAGACCTCGGTTAGTCATGCACAGGGTGTAGCACGAGGTGCTTACGAAGTCTTTAGTGGTGGCGAGCAGCCCGACCGAGTAATTTACTCTTCAGGAAGTGAGTTACATTTAGCAATTGAGGCCGCAAAAGATCTTAAGAAAAAAGGTGAGTCTGTCCGAGTGATTTCGGTGCCTTGCTGGGAATTATTTGAGCAGCAAAGTGAGGATTATAAGAATCAAATACTTACTTTAAATGCGAAATATAGGCATTCTATCGAGGCTCAAATAACTTTTGGTTGGCATCGCTTTGTGGGTCTAAAGGGCCAAGTGATTGGTCTGGACCGTTTTGGTTATTCTGCACCTGCCGATCAAATTCAACAAGAGATTGGATTTACTGTACAACAGCTTGTAGATAGTATTCTCTCGCACAAGCAATAAACTGGTTAATGTAATGATAGATTATGTAAGAGGTTGGGCTTTAATCACAGGAGCTTCTGCGGGTATCGGAGCAGAGTTTGCACGACAGCTTGCTGGGGAAGGTTATGCATTGGTGTTAGTAGCGCGCCGTTTGCAAAGACTTACAGAATTAAAACT
>JAYZAC010000195.1:0-6705 GCA_036339875.1 bacterium
TATTTCTCCATTCAAATCAAATAATCGATCTTTACTGGATGCCGAATTTCCAGTGCTATTGATAGCTTTGAGTCGTTTCCATTCGTCTGACTCAAAAAGTTCAGCCATTGAAGCAGGTTGATCATCACTTCGTAAAGACATCCACATTCTTGCAATTATTGGTGGACGCATAACCGGTGTATTGCTCTGATCAACGCCCTCGACCCACTTGTCCCACAAATCTAACGCTTCCTGTGGATCTTCCTCATGAGCATCATCTTCCGATACGATAACTGGTTGATCAGTTGTAGAGTTTTTATGCTTGAGGTGCCATTTGTTTCCAAAATGTCGATAGCCTAAAAACCCGGGCGGAAGATGCGGGATCAAATCCATCGCGATAACAACTCGTTGAAATGGAAATTCCTTATATTTCGTAGCACCACTTTTATTTGTGATGCGTGGTTGCCCGAAGGTGATTACATCGGTATCCGGATGACCGAAACTATCTAAATACATCCCCAGCATGATAGCGATAGCACCACCTAAAGAATGACCGGTAATTGTTGTCTTGTAAGTAGGATTTAGATCAAAAACAGAATCCCAAAAAACTTCCCTAGTAGCTTCGTAAAAACCTTTATGAACCCTTATATCGATCCACGCATCCTTAATCTTCCAAAATTTGAAATCCACAATCCAATTAGTTAAGTTTGCAGACCCCCGAATCACAATCGTTTGTGTTTCGTTGGCATCGTCTCGCACTACGAAAAATTTCACTTTGGTTTTCTCGGTCACATAAATTGATGCCTTGGGAAATTTTTCCAAAATCTTCTGATCATTTTCCCCCACAAGATCACAATATTTGGCATATTTGACAAGACGCACCAAAGTGTCCTTGTCAGATATTGGATCAACTCCATCCTCAGCACTGTCGGCAGAATTTATATCGTGTCGAAGACCCAAATGATCGGGTGATGAAGCATATGTGACATATCCAATAAATAGAAAGGTAATACAAAATATAAACAGGGGTTTCAATCGCATGTGTCTACATACGCCCTAAAGACAAACTTTGTTTCAATTGGCCCAATATTTCCTCCAGAGACTGTTAATTTTTTATGTATTCCAAGTTATTCGCTGACGAGAGACAATCATTAATTTAGTATTCAATCTTAAGTCAGATTCTATTTTTAAATTTTGATTTGTGACTAGGTGAAATACACCTTTAGAATCGATGTTTGCTAACACATCATTTAACTCAGTACAAGAATTCAGTTCTCTAGCATCAATACCAAGTTGATATATATTTTCCGATAGAATTTGATTTTGCCTAAATTTAGACCAAGTTACCCAATCTGAATAACTTATGGGATACCCTCTCCACCATTCTAAGTTACTCTCAAAGTCACACGTACCCCAATCTGATTCAATGAAAACATCTTGTAGTTGCTCGATCTCCAACCCACTGAAGGTCTTTCGATCTCTAAGAAGATTGTATATATAATTGGGACTCAATCCTGAACCAAGCTTAATTTTTTCTAAAACTGGTTGGAATAAAGCAGCCCATCTGAAAGAGATAACAAAGACGTACCGCTCTCCTATTTGAAAAAGCTGCGCGCAGTCATTAAAATTCCTTGACCAATAACAATCCGTAATCAGGATGCGACCGGGAGTTTCTAATTGGTGAGGCTCACAAAACAGAGAATGAGAAATGATTTCAGCAACTGACTTATTCATTAAAGAAAACTAACATCGAATAAGAGCTAGAACAAGTTGTCTAGGCGTTGAGCGTGATATACAAAAGGAAGTACCAACTAATCGTTGGTACCACCGGTACAGTTCGGACAAACACTCTGCGACAATGTATGCGGAATGTGAGCTCGCTTTAGATAGTCCTCTAATAAGTACCAGGCATCTCCCCTTTCAGGAATCTGAATAGATTTACATACCGAACACATGCGCACTAGCAAATCCTTCTCACGATTCATTGTTATCGGACCTTCTGTGTTGTGCGGCACCTCATTAAGTATGGTAGAAGTATAACAGATACCTAATTCTCCGGCCTTGAGTTCCAACTTCGCAACTCTTGCCACGTCTGGTCCGTCGCAACGGTATTCAAATTCACACTTCTGGCCATCCATTGCTTTACGATGCAACTCGCGATACATATCTCTTACGGTCTCGTTAGCAATGAAATCGAATAGATTTTTACCAACCATGTTGTAGTCTGCCATGGCTTGTGGGTCTTCGAGTCCCCCCTTATCCACAAATGCCTGCCAATCTCCACCGATATCGAGAATTGTCCCTTCTTCATCAACAGTATAGAATATGGTGGGTTTAACAGTTTCCATAAATTCGTTCCTACGAAGTTAAATAAAAATGATTGGCTTAGATTATGACACGCATCGGTGCCCACCTTACTCAAATAGTACCATTATGGATCGAGAAAGTGACGCTAGTTCAGAATATATTTCAAAATTAAAAACTCACTTAACCTAGCCAAGCTAAGCATCTCCTACATGTGTAGGGCTCGCTTATCTACATCCAAGGCAGCTTCTTTTATTGCTTCGCTCAAAGTTGGATGTGCATGACAAGTACGAGCTATATCTTCACTACTAGCATGGAACTCCATTGCTGTAACGACTTCACCTATCATTTCGCTTACTCGAGGCCCGATCATGTGAACTCCTAAGACTTTATCAGACTCAGCATCAGCAACTACTTTCACAAAACCTCTTACTTCATTTAGTGCCCTTGCCCTACCTGTCGCTGCAAATGGAAATTTCCCAGTTTTAGTTTTAATTTTTTGCTCTTTACACTGTTCTTCAGTCAAACCCACACAGGCAATTTCGGGATGCGTATATACCACTCCCGGGACAAGATTGTAGTCTATGTGAGCGGCGATACCATTCATTCGCTCTACACAAGCTACACCGTCTTCCTCAGCCTTGTGAGCCAACATGGGGCCTGGTATCAAGTCTCCAATGGCAAATACCCCTGATATATTTGTTTGATAATTACTATCTACCTGAACAAATCCTCGTTTATCTTTAGCGACTCCTATTTCTTCCAGACCAAGTCCGTCGGAAAAAGGTTTTCTACCAACACATACTAGTACAACGTCACTATCCAGCTCAATCTCACCTTTTTTACCACTAGCTTTCACTTTCAAATGGTTATCATCAAGATACTCCACAGCTTCAACTTTTGTATTTAAGTGAAAGTTAAAACCCTCTTTCTTTAAAATTGACTGCATCTGGCGCGAGATATCTTTATCGTTGAATGGCAGAATTCGATCCATGAATTCTACGACTGTTACTTGTGCACCCAAGCGACGCCAAACACTTCCAAGCTCTAATCCAATTACTCCTCCACCAATAACTACAAGATGTTCAGGCACTTCGGGCAATGCAATAGCACCCGTAGAGGAGACGATTCGCTTCTCATCAATAGGAAAACTAGGAATGTCTACGGGTACTGAACCGGTGGCTAAAAGTACTTTGGATGTATTAAGAATTTGTTTATCCCCGTTCGCGGAAATAACTTCTACTTCATGTCCCGAAATCAACCTACCATGACCTTCGAAACGGTCTACTTTATTTTTCTTAAACAGACCAACAATTCCATCTGTAAGACCCGCAACCACCTGTAATTTTCTTTGCATCATTTTTTCAAGGTCTAATTTTGCTTTAACCTCAATTCCGTGTTCATGAAACTCATGATTTGCTTGATAAAATAATTCTGAAGAATCAAGTAAAGTCTTACTAGGAATGCATCCCCAATTCAAACAAGTTCCCCCTAGGGTAGGTTGTTTTTCAATACACGCTACTTTCATACCTAGTTGAGCAGCACGAATTGCAGCTACATATCCACCAGGACCAGCTCCTACAACTACGAGATCATATTTTGTCATAAAAACTCCTAAGCTAACTCGAGTAACATTCGAGAAGGATCTTCAATACAGTTTTTGATAGCAACAAGAAACTGTACGGCTTCAGAACCATCGATAACTCGATGATCGTACGATAATGCAAGATACATTACTGGCCGCACTACCACTTGATCTCCAACCGCAATGGGACGTTTCACGATATTATGCATGCCCATAATGGCTGTCTGTGGGGCATTCAAGATTGGTGTAGAGAGCATTGAACCATAAACACCTCCATTACTTATGGTGAAGGTACCTCCGCTCATATCATCTATACCCAATTTACCTTCTCTTGCTTTAATCGCCAGACGCATAATTTCTAGTTCAATCTGTGATAAACTCATCTTGTCTGCATCTCTGACGACAGGAACAACCAACCCGCGGTCCGTTCCAACCGCAATACCTATATCGTTATAGTTTCGATAGATCAACTCATCACCCCTGAGCTCAGAATTAACGACAGGATATTTCTGCAGAGCAATTACAGCAGCCTTGGTAAATAGAGACATAAATCCAAGATTTACTCCATATTTCACCTTGAAATCGTCTTTGTAGCGTTTTCTTAAGTCCATGATGCTGCTCATGTCTACCTCATTGAAAGTTGTCAATATTGCAGCTGTATTTTGTACCTCTTTCAGTCTATCTGCTATTTTTCGCCTAAGTCTCGTCATTTTGACAGGATTCTCTTGCCTCGTCGAACCATGTAAAACATTCTTAACCTGAGGTTTTTCAGACTTCACAACTTTTTGTTCTGAGTTACTGCTTTGAATGGGAAGGATATCTTTGGATATACCACTTAAATGATTGAGAACATCGCCTTTAGTTACACGACCGTCTTTTCCTGTTGATGCTAATTTAGTTACATCTAAGTCGTTTTCTTCAACTAATCTGGTTACGGCAGGTCCATGACCCTCAGCCACACTTACTTTTGTAGCTTCAGTATCTTTAGAAACCAATGAAGCTTCGGCGTCAGCTTCATCTGCCTTCAAACTCGCCTGAGGTTTTTGATCACCTTCTTCAATTATGGCGAGAATGGCACCAACTTCTACGACGGCTCCTTCCTGAACCTGTATACGCAATGTCCCTGAACGTTCGGCACTGATTTCTAGTGAGGCTTTATCAGTTTCAACCTCGCAGATCACCTCATCTTTTTCAACAAATTCTCCATCTTCTTTCATCCAAGAAGCTACTTCTGCTTCAGTGATTGATTCACCCGGACTTGGTAAGCATATTTCATAAGGCATTATGTCTCCTATTCTGCATTATCAAAAGCCTCAGCAATTAACTGGGCTTGACCTTCTTTGTGTACATGAGCGAAACCTGAAGAGGGACTAGCCCCCTCATCGCGGCCCACATAGGTAGGAATTAGCTTCGAATCCTCTATTAACTGTCGAAATCTTGGTTCCACATAACTCCAAGCTCCCATATTCTTGCGTTCTTCTTGAACCCACTTACAACTTTGCAAATCGGGATAGGACTGGATTATTTTCATAATAGTTTTGTAAGGAAACGGATATAGTTGCTCCAGTCGAACCAATTCAACATCTTTTATGGAGTTCTTCTCTCTGTAGTCCAATAATTCATAGAATAATTTACCACTACAAAAAATGAGACGCTTTACCTTATCTTTTGGTAATTGTAATTTATCTGATCCTACAATAACTTTAATAAAAACTTTATCTGCAGCAAAATCTTGTCGGGATGAAACACAACCGCGTAATCGAAGTAAAACTTTCGGCGTCATTAATACAAGTGGCCTTCGATCTTTCTTCATTACTTGGCGTCGCAAAACATGAAAATAGTTTGCTGGAGTCGTCGTGTTACAAACTCTTAAATTGTAACTGGCACAAAGCTGCAAATAGCGCTCTAATCTAGCTGAGCTGTGCTCAGGACCTTGACCTTCGTAACCATGTGGTAAAAGCATTACGAGTCCATTTTGAGTCTGCCACTTACTCTCACCAGATGCTATAAAAACATCCATCATTGCTTGAGCGCCGTTAGCAAAATCACCAAATTGAGCTTCCCACATAACCAAGGTATCAGGATTTCCAAGGGCAAATCCATATTCAAAGCCAAGCACCGCAAGTTCACTGAGCATACTGTTGAAAACACAAATACTTTGCTGATCCTCTGTGATATGGTTCAACGGAATATACTCAGAACCGTCTTGATCACTATAAAGAACAAGATTTCTTTGAGAAAAAGTTCCTCTTCTTGAATCTTGACCTGATAAACGAACTCTCTTTTTTTCCAGAAGTAGGCTACCAAAACATAGAGCTTCAGCAAATGCCCAATCTACTTTATCAGCTTCCCAACTTTCTCGCCGAGACTTCGTAAATTTAACCATCTTTTTGTTAAAACTTATGCTGTCAGGTAAATTTGAAATATTATCTACCACTTTATCTAGTACTTCTAAAGGAACACCTGTTTTTCGCTTTTGAAGATCCTCTTCCCAAACTTGATCCCAGCCAGGCTCAAGATTACGGTCAATACACTGAATTTTCCCTGATTCAACATTTTGATGCTGCTGATCTAAATAGTTTTTGATATCCGACTCAATAGAGTCGAGCAAGGACTTTTGTAGCAGCCCCTTAGCCAATAATTTTTCGCGATATAGTTTGGATACTCTAGGATGTTTTTTAATCTGTGCATACATCAAAGGCTGAGTAAACGATGGTTCATCTCCCTCATTGTGCCCATATCTTCTATATCCAAGTAAATGAACACAAACATCCTTATGAAATCTCTGTCGATATCGACAAGCCATTCTCATTGCTCGAACGACCGCATCTGGATCA
>JAYZAC010000196.1:0-9974 GCA_036339875.1 bacterium
GCATGTATGAGGCATACCTCCAGCGTTCGTCCTGAGCCAGGATCAAACTCTCCATTGGATAAATGAAAAATCTATTAACGATCCTGAAACTAACAAAAAATTTATACAAATCCTTCGTCGCAAAATTCGCTCGCTAACCTAAGCCTCAGCATGAAACCTAAACCAACAAGCAAAAAGCGTAAACTTTCTAACTCAAATGAATCCTATTCCGTTTTCAAATTGCTAATGGAATCAACCGTTGTCAACAAGCTGTGACTATCGAAGTTCCCAGAGTTTCTCTCTCTGCCCTGTTGGATATCTAAATAATCGAATCCTTTGAAGGGCTCTATAAAATAATGAAGACCTCACAAACTGTCAACAACTATTTAAATTAAATAATCAGAAATTAAGATTCCCTCTAAATGATCGTATTCGTGTTGGAAAACTCGTGCTCTAACACCCGTTAATTTCTGACGAAAAAAACGCCCAGTTTGGTCTTGCCATCTTACCCACAAGCCTCGTGGACGATTTATTATGATTCGAAAATTATCTACCGACAGACAACCTTCCTCAAAATCACTCGTACGTCTCTCGAACTTTAGAATAACAGGATTTATAAATACTTCAAAAGGTATCGATGGCAAGTTACCATATCTATCATTTGGTCGAACTTCAATAACAAATAGACGCTTGTTTACACCGACCTGCGGGGCAGCCAGACCGATACCTCCTTCGATGCGCATGGTATTTTTCATACTTAGAATCAAGTTAGATAAAACGTTGGGATCGTCATTCTTGAAATCCCAAGGTGTACTAACCTCTTGTAGTTCCTTAGCTCCCTCTTTGAGAACTTTTAAGTCACAAATTTCTCGCATATAAATTATTGTAACCTAATCAAGAAGATGTTGTCCTGTACAATCCAACCTACTGATTAAGTTTAGGTAAAAAAATCCATTGCGGTCTTGTACGATATCCACTTTTAGGTAGCATAGTATGCTTATCGTTAAATAATATTCCAACCTTTTCATACTTGTCCGATAAAAAGGCTTCAGCCATTCCATATCGATCCCACTCATCAAGAATAATTAAGCTAAACAGCTGATCCTGAATCTTTTTTTGTAGTTCATTTTCTAGATTAATAGAAGCACCTTCGCGATCACTCTGCTTGACGTCTACCATGGCAAGAATATGCGCATGCCTTGGTTTCTCTGCCTTGTAAGCTAAGTAGGAATGATATGGTACCCAAACGGGACCGTAAGACTTTTTAATTAGTTTAACAACTTCTCGGTTAGCTAAAAGATCAGCCTGATTTGGTAAATAAACTGAAGGGTTGTATAAACAAATACACATTTGGCACAAAATTAAACAACAAACTACGACATGCAAACCAAATTTTTCAGTTTTAAAAACTTCATACATAGCTCGACTAGTAAAAATCGCTATAGCCAAGTGAGCTGGCATGAGAACATTTACATAACCTCCATTGTGTAGCCTTGATAAATAAGCACAAACAAATAATCCCACAGCGAATAGACATATCGGAGAATTTAACAACCTTAAATTATTTCTAATACCCATAGCAATAACTATGATTGCTGGAAAAAACCAAAGTAAAACATCATCGGTGAAAAACGACCAATATCGATGTGTTATCCACTTATGCTCAGAAGCTAACTGAAATATATAATATGAGTACCAGCCACCTGTACTCAAATCCATACCTAACGTAATAAAACTAATCGATATCAACATTCCTAAAGACATAATTAAAGATGCTTTTGGAAACTTTAAATAAAGAGCCAAACAAAGAAAAGGAGCAATACTCAGAGCTGACTGTTTCACCAAAAATGCCAGTAGTAAACCTGAAAAACAAATCACACCACTAGAAAGTTCACCCTTTAATACTAATCCCCATAGAGCCAATGTGATAAAAAAAATGAATAAACTATCTACTCGTGCCAAGTCCATCCAAGCACCGGACGGCACATAAGTAGCTAAAAATAGAGCCGCCGCTAAAACACCATAAATAGCGTCACCACACCAATCTCGAACAATTAAAAAGAGAAGATAAACTGTAGCTAATATGGAAACTATGGAAACCAGTCTTCCGGCAATAAAACCATCACCAATAAAAAAATCTAGAGCACAGCAAATATAAAAATATAAAAAATTATATAAAAAAGGAGTCCATTCAAGAGTCGGAGATATATAAAAAGGTCTACCTTCCCATAATCGTGCGAGATAAACTAAGGTTTCACCCTCCATCCATTCTAATTGATATGGATAGAATAGTCTTCCACCCGCCGTAAATAAAAAAAGCCCTAAAAATATCCAGAAGGAAACCCATATCAATAAGTTCCGGTAACTTAACATTTAATTCTCAAGATTTTTTTCTGGACCGGCGAGCGGCCTCTTTTTGCGCAAGAAAAACTTTTATCTCATCCTCTAAAGCATCTACAAGTTGCGCTTCAGGTACTGTTTTAACGACAGCACCATCTCGATAAACCCAACCTTTACCATTACCGCCAGCAATACCTATATCTGCTTCTCTGGCTTCGCCGGGACCATTCACTGGACAACCCAAAACTGAAATCTTTATAGCCTCTTTAACGCCTTTAATGCGCTCTGAAACCTTACCAACTAATTCGTCTAAATCTATTTGAATACGGCCACAAGTGGGACAAGCAATTAATTCTGGACCTGTTACTCTTACACCTGTTGCCTTCAAAATATCATAACAAAGCTTTACTTCCTCAACGGGGTCACCCATCAAACTAGCTCTAATAGTGTTACCAATACCCTGCATTAATATAGTTCCGATTCCCGCTGCCGATTTTACTTTTGCATATTGACCGAAACCAGCCTCAGTGATTCCAATATGTAGGGGGTAATTACATTCCTCAGAAATTTTTTGATACGATTCAACGGCAGTACGAACATTGCTAGATTTAAGCGATAAAACCATATTGTGAAAATTACGATTTTCACAGTATTCAACCCATCTCAAAGCTGACTCCACAATGGCATCGGAACAAGGGTATCCATACTTTTCTAATAAATCCTGCTCCACTGAACCTGAGTTCACACCAATTCTTATTGCAACCCCCTTATCCTTAGCCATTTTTAAAATTTTGTCTAGTTTATCCTCTCCACCTAGATTACCAGGGTTGATTCTTATTTTATCTGCCCCAGCCTCCATAGCGAGCAAGGCTAAGTCGGCGGTGAAATGGATGTCTACTACTAGAGGAACTTTCATTTGGCGCTTTATCTCTGCTAAAGAATCTTTCGCTTTAGCATTCAAAAAAGCAACTCTTATCAATTCACAACCAGCTTCCTCTAAGGCCTTAATCTCCATCAAAGTTTGCTCAAAATCTTTGGTGTCTGTAGTAGTCATGGATTGAACAGCCACAGGATGGTCGGCACCAATTAGCAAATCTCCAATACGTACTTCTCGAGTTCTATTCCTAGCAGCTTGGGTCATAATTTTCCTTTTCGAGCAAAAACACAATTCATTCTGCTCTGTTAAAAAAATAATGCAACCTAGCTATTGGCGCAAGTGAACATTCGGTCGAAATCAAGATATGCGATTCCTATTTATATCCATAAGTTTATTAAGTTTGTGGATTTTACCTAGTAAAGCTACAGCTGATACTGTACTCGTAGAATCCAAAGAACAAAGTCAATCAGGCTCACAAATAACTAATAAATTAATTTCACTACTTAAAAAGTGTCAAAATTTAAATCGCAAAATTACACCTAAAAGAACCTTAAATAATGATATTCCTTCAAGCAGGCAGGTACCAAAGTTTTTA
Source organism: bacterium (assembly GCA_036339875.1). GTDB lineage: Bacteria > Muiribacteriota > UBA6191 > UBA6191 > UBA6191 > JAYZAC01. The sequence goes on from JAYZAC010000196.1 coordinate 3,792, forward strand.
ACCAGAAAATCAGAACTCTCGATTATCTCCGGTAAAAAAGAACTTCCGAGAGAAGCATTACCCAGTAATAGTAAGAAAATTTCTATTCGAACCAAGAAATCTGTTAAAAGCAAGAAGAGCAGTTGGTCTTTTTTAGATCTATTTAGCCAGTTACATGGACCCGCACCGTTCGCTCGTCGTTAAAAATAACTATATTTATTTAACGATTCAACCGTATAAAGATTGTCCATATTGCCGGAGGACTAACGTGGCACCATCAATTCCACAAATTTCATAAAATTGAAGAACCTCCAATGCTTGATTTCTAATACTTATCTCATTGTCATGTATTAAATATTCAAGGGCATTAAGAGCGCATTGATCTCGAACTTGCCTAATAGCATATAGTAGACTTTTACGAAACAATGGATCTTGATGCTGAGACATTATATTAATAGCCTCGCTAACATCCATCCAAGGAGCTAAAGCGACGATAGCATTGGCTCTCACACGATTATGAGCATCCTCAAGGAATTTAGAAAGTTCTTCACCTCTATAACCAAGTCTACCGACCGCTTCTACCGCATTTGCTCGAATCCGATCATCTTGCGATTCAAGATACGGTAAGACAGATGTCAGAAACTCAGTCATTTCCAATTCTCCAAAAATCCTAATCACAAAACTTATAACACGATGATCGGATGAACCGCTGTTTAGTAAATCAGCCATAGAATCGCCATAATTAATGTACTGATTTTCCAAGATTCTTGATAAGCAACGCAAGACAATTTCAGGGTTCGCAGAACTCAAGTCCCCGAGATTAAAGTCAGTGTGTAATACTTCGCCGACTTCTTGTCCTTCTAAACTCGAGTAATAATCTTCCAAATACTCTTTAGCATCAGGTACGTTTGAGCTTGAAAACTCATGAATCACATGCAAAGCACGCTCAATCAAAGCTGGGTCATATTCTTCACTTAAAAATGTTTGTAATAAATACAATCCTTGCCTTGAAGGAGACAGAGAAATTACGTATAGGGCCGATTCCTTGTACGCAATATATTCGGAGCAAAGCATCTCTTCGAGTATGCGATTAACAGATTGCTGTCCTAATTTTCGTAACGCCTTAATACAATTAGCTTTAACTCGATTATCAACATCACTTAACCATTGTACAAAAATCATGTAGGTGTTTGGATGATTTATTATCTCCAAAGCTTCGATTGCATTTGCTCTCACTCGAGGACTACCATCCTCAAGAAAGCGATAACAGACAGGAACATCCTCGGCATTACCGTGCATTCCAATAGTTTTAACTAAAGTTGCTTTTACATGATCATCATCGTAGCTATCAAAATTGGCTCTTATATACTTGAACGCCTCTTCCGCTGGCTTACTTTGCAGATACACCAATGCCTGCATTTCCAATTCAGGATCACCACTACCAAGCATACGAATCAATTCTGTGCAGCTTAAGGACTCTTTCACAGAACCCACTGGAACAGATTCTTCTTCTGATGGATAACAATACTTATAGAGACTATTATAGGCTTTTCTAGCACTTTGTCGAATTTCGATATCACGATCTCTATTAACGATCTGAGACAGCAATTTCAGACCATCTACTGATCCTGTTTTTACTATTTCTTTAATGAGTTCTCGCTTCAAAACCATGTCTGCATTTCGCCACTCTTTAATAATACTTATTATTTTCTCATTCATATTTAGGCACCGGAGATCTACCATGGACAGAACAATATACCCAACCATATTCAGTTGTACTGTAAACCCCACCTGAGGGGCAACTTAAGCTGTGAGAATCAGTAATCATTCCGAATAGTCGCTCACGAGCTTTGGAGTCGTTGAGATCTAATGATTCTCTATACATTAAATTATAATCAGCTCTTTTTTGCATGATCTTAAGCATATTTTGATGACAAATTTGACGATCAGTATGACGTTTTTGAGTCCTACTGAGTTGTTTATTCTTTACTTGGGAACGTAAGTACAAAAAATCTGTCACATCATCATAAGTTTTTTGTAACCTAGAATCAGAAAGTATAGCTAGTTTACTTAAAATTGTAGGAAAATTCGAAAGCAGATTACTTCGGTCTAAGAACAAAAGTTCGGCTATATAATTTGGACTTACGAATGCCTGAAAACCAGGGCTGCCTATGAACGCAAGCTTGCTTGACTTTGATACACCCTTCAATTCCATAATACTTTTTCGCATCTGATTTGCTGACTTCTTTTGAGCTAACCGCAAAGCCTTCATCAGTAAGTTATTCTCCATCATCAATTGAAGATTGCTCCCCAAATTATCTTTTTTGAAATAAGAGAAAAACACCTTATATAAGTCCCCCTGAACTATACTTTGCACAGTTTGCGTATAAAACACTTCAAAGAAGCCTGAATCTCTTATACGTCTAGCGGATGCAATTAAATCGCCCGCATAAATCTCCGCCAATTTCAGCAATGTAGAAATACGTAATTCTGCATCACTGGAATTATCTACTTCCCGTCGCTTCCTGTAGGTCGCTTCCCATCTATCCAAAAAGTCTTTATTCTCATGAATTTTGACTAAATCACCAATAACTCGATAGAACTTTACTAAGCAACGTTCGCGATTAAGCGATTGTATTAGAATTCTAAATTGGACATCTGAAAGTAAAGCCAAATAGTCTGATCGAATAACTTGCTTGATAGCTTCAATCAAATTCTTATCGAGTACTCCTCGACCAACTTCGCGAAAAGCATCTCTCAGGTAAAAATATAATTTTTTTTCAGATTTATGAAGTAAACGCTCATCCAAAAATTGCTTTAAAACAGACTCATGTTTAGCCCAAGAACTAACGATTCCTTGAATCTCAAGTCGCTTCAAAATTTCGATATTATGAGAATCCAAAGTCTTTTTATAGACTTCAGATTGAATTAAATCTCGAATTATTTTCTTATCACCATCGTTAACTCGTTTGAGCATTTCTTGATAAAAAGAAATTGACTCGAATACCGTAAAAGGTTGGAGACTTTGACAAAAAAGTAAAAAAATTAATACAAATCTCCATACCATACTAGACCCAATTCTCGGCTATCTTTACAGATATTTCACTATTCGACTGCAGCGTAACATATGGTTCTAATCGGCTTTTATCATCTAATCCCATATACCAAAGAACATCTAATGATCGATATGCTAATTCTCGATTGCACCCCCATAATTCAATTCGATCTGATTGCATTGCTATGGATAAAAGCTCCTCCGATCGTAAAAGCTTAAGAAGCAAATCTGAGCCGATCTTTAAATATGCATTACACTGCGTTCTGACTGAGTCAAACTCAATAAGCATTTGATCGAAATCAATTTCGATGAAAATCTCTTGTTGATTCAAGTCACCCAAAACAATCAAGTGCCATTTCATAGCTAAACTTTGTAACTTTGAGAGAATTTCCGAAGGGATCTTATCTAGACAAAACTGCTCAATAAATATTGACCATTCTTGCTTACACACATCAAAGTGTAATTTATCATCATTATTCGATTGAATAGCTTCCCAACTAGTGTTTTTTATACTACGCAATTCATCATAGAGACTCAATATCTCAACAGTATCAACTGGTATTGAACGGGAAAATTTAAATTGATTATTCTCAATATACCACTCATCCAGAACTAGTCCTATCATACAAACTTGCTCCGGATTAACCGCCTTTATATCATCGATAAAATCATACGGATGATTTAAAAAAGCTAAATGATTCATTAACTTATTACCTGGATAATATAAACCATCGGCAAATGGAATAATTAAATCGCACTCGAGTTTCACAAGCGCTTCTGCATTCTGACGACTCAAAACTCCTCTTGATACACTCATCTGGCGCATCAAAGCACTCATTTCATCATAACTTTGATAAGGACAAAGACATACTCCAAAAGGGTCTTGCTGAACTTTAGTGAGCATGTCACGAAGATGCCCGAGAATTTGAGAATCAAATACACTGTCTACTAAATTCAGTAGGTAACTATCCTGCTCCAGAAAACAGACTCCCATCTCTCCAAAAGGTACTTTAGAAGGAGTCACAATAAACTCTGTATTTGAACTTAGTGAAATTTGATCCCAAGGTCTGACCACACGAATATCCGTAAAGCCAAGTATATCTAAAATCATTTGTAACTGTTCATTCTCTGGAATGTAAATAGGAGTTGTTTTATTGAATGCGTATAATGTCGGAATATGTACATGGTCCCAATGATGATGAGATAAAATAATTATATCAGGATGTGGAATCTTAAAGTCTAAAGGACCAGGGTCAGGGAATCGCCGACACACGCCTAATATCTCATCACTTAACCAAGGATCCATCATAATTTTTAATGATCCAATTCGAATAAACAAGCTAGCATGCCCTAATGACTTCACGATCATTTACAACCTCACACACCGCCCGCTACTTCGTAGATAACATTTCCAATTTCTAAATCTTGATAAAAGTAAATTACTAGGTTCTTTACCTTTCTTTCTTTGATCAAAATAGACTTCTTTACGGTTCAAATCATAACTTAAAGAATACATTCCTCCAGGCTCTTTCACGAACCGAGGATATTTCTCTTTCAAAGTGTCTAATTCTAATCTGAATTCGGAACAAAATAAGTCATTAAGATCTATAAATTCAAAGTCCTCAATCGACTCAAAACCTAATCTTTTCAAAACATCTTCGATATTATAAAAATCATCTAAATCTTTCTCTTGTAAATATAATTTATAATAGAAATGGAACTCATTGAAACCAGTTAAGAAAAATTCCATTAAATCATTTTCAGATAAAGCTTTTCTTAAATCAGCACCCTTTAGAATTAACTCTTCCTCATATATTGTATGAAAACCAAATAAATTTTTCACAGTTCTTACTAATTGATTTTCTTTTAGTTTAGGCTCCATGAATTCTCGTTTCGTAACCGGAAATTTTACTGACTCTCTCGAGAGAATTGGAATAGTTAATTGAGCCTGAGTAATTCTTTTTTTACTATGACCTTCAAATTCGAAAAAACTAAATACAAAGCATGCCTTTAATTCTTTATGCCAAAGTTTAGGAGATATTAGGCACTCAAAGCCATAATCATTTTTCAGAACAAATTTTTTCTTAGGATGAACCCAAAAGGTATGCTCAGGAAATAACTCCATTAAGGTACTTAAAAATTGGTTGCGTTCGTGGACCGATAATTCTATTTCACTAGAAATCTGAAATGTAGATTTCAGTTTACTCCAAAGATGGATCAAATCTTGAGCCTGATAGTTATGTCTTATCCATAAGTCTAGAGGAATATTTATTTCAGATTTTTCAAAGTCATTTTGTAAGACCTTACCAAAATCTCCAACAAGTTCATGAAATGCCCTCAAATATAAAAGTTGATCTAAATACGAAATTGGAACCTTTCGTAATTTCAATTGCTTGAACATCGATAGAAACTCCGTACCTAAAGTCAGCTCAACTCCGTCAATTACTTTATTCTTATGACTAAAATAGCGATCGATCTCTTCGCGTGCATGGTCCCATTGATAATCCTTAGGAGAATCTAAAAAAGGTAGCGATTTTGGATCGAGGTCTAACTCATTAGCTCTTAAACCCAAATCTGTTAGTTTAGAGCGTAATATCTCGGGACGAGATTGCTTCTCTAAAGTAGCCCTTGAACTCCAAAGTCGAACACATTTGCCCGGACCGGTTCTTCCCGTACGACCCATTCTTTGGATCGCTGATGCCATACAGATAAATTCAGTACTAAGCACCTCACGCCCTCCACGGTATTGTAGTACTCGTTTCAGTCCCGAATCTATTACTAGATCTACATCATTTACAGTAATAGCACTTTCTAAAAGATTAGTTGATAGAATTACTTTAGGACCTGGATGACCAAGGATTTCTCTTTGATCTTCTAAAGAGACCCCTCCATGCATACAAAATACAGGACACTCCCAATTTGAAAGGTAATTTTTAACACGATAGATCTCCGATTTTCCCGGTAAAAATACTAAGGCAGAATAGTAAGAGTGAATCTGTAAGTTTTTACGAATTTGCTCTTCCAAATATGCAAAGCTTGGCAATAAAGAATGCTCACTATAAATTAAATCGATCTTGTATTTAGCTTGCTCTAATTGAAAAGTTTTAAAGTTTAAATAATCATTGAAATCTTTTTCATCCAAAGTTGCT
>JAYZAC010000197.1:0-6528 GCA_036339875.1 bacterium
CTAGCCTTGCTGAAGAATATCTGCATCAACAAATGAGACTCTCTCGTCAAATCAATGAGATCAAGAAAAATACAAATTTAATCAATAATCCGAATGCTAGAACCATGATAGAGAATACCGATAGATTACTGGAGATCTACGATAAGTCTAAGGATTCATTCCCCCTCATCTTTACTAGCTTAAAAGAAAACAACGGATTTCTACCCGGAATGAAAGACATTATTAAGAGAGGTATGGTTGGTTCAATGTACGGTAACACTAATATTTCTGCGGATGAAATGCGAGCCAACTTCAAAGAATTTGAAAAACAAATTGAGAAAGGTTGGGCTAACCCCAAATAGGAAAAACATGAAACGAATCACTCATCGAAAAACTGGCTCAAAAGCAACCTTGCAGGCCGGAATAACCCTAATAGAGGTTGTTATAGTCATCGGAATCTTAGCTCTGGCAATAATTCCAATCTATAATAATATTTTTGGTACTCGAATTCAGGTATCTAAAGCGAAATTTGCATATATTGCCATGCACTTATGTCGTGAGAAAATTGAAGAAGTAATGTCATTACCTTACAGAGAAATGGACGAGTTTGAACAAGGTTACACTAAGGTTAAGGGGCCTATCGTAAGTAATATGTTACTAGAAACCGTTTATCGTGGAGCAAATGGCGGAAGAACAGTCACTAACATTGGACGCAATCTGGGTGGCGGATTCGTGGGAGGAAACCGAGTCGTTCCGGGTGGAGGTGGTATACCATTGATTGATAGTGAGGCGCAAATAGCCGAAGGCGATTATCCCGCTCCTTACATGCGGTTTGAGCGTAAAGTTCTGGTAAAACCAAAAGGCCGGCGTTTTAAGCAAATCACTGTGAGTGTACGTTGGTACGAGAAGGGAGAGCAGGATAAACGTGAGAATAAATATATGTACTCCTTGAATACCTTGGTGGCTAATCACAAATTAGCTGCATACACAGGAGGTCGCGAATGAAAAATCGTCTCGGGATGACACTTGTGGAGATATTAGTCATTTCTGGTCTTCTTATGCTTATCATTTCCAAAATTATCGATATTGGTTTAAGTGGACAAGAAATAATGGATGAAAGCAGTAAATTAATCTCGCTTCAAAATGGTGTAAGAGCTGTACTTGAGAATATGGTTCAAGATGTTAATTCCAGTATGGCGATTGTCAATGCTAGTGAAAATCAACTTACACTAGCCAGATACAAGGGACCTGTTGACGACGAGTTGATAGCTCTAAATACTTCTGATGTGAATCCAGCGTTCCCCTATTACATGGATGGCCAGCGAACAGGGGTGTTCTATCCCGTTCTTTTTGTGGAATATCAAATCAATGATCCAAGTAACACTAATATGATAAGTTTGATTAGAAATCGCGAAGGCGCAATTTCTAGGGTTGCTAAAACCGGAACACTCAAAGCAGAAGACTCCCCTGAGGGTGCTCCATACTTCATTGACTATTATCAAGCTGTTGGTGATATGACACTGAAGAGCAAGAAAGTTCTAGCAGACAAAGTTACTAAATTTAACTTAAATTACTATGCCTACGACCCAATCAATGGTCAGTTAAAATCTATTGGGGAGTTAGGAACAGCCGCCGAAATTAATGAACGTATTTCAATGGTGTCTGTACATCTCGCCGCAGAAGATCCATATGAGAGGAAAAATCGACGAACCCCAAGTGTTGAAATTGCCACTAAAATTTGGTCATTTCGTAAAATACAGGAGAACAAATATTCAGAGTATTTTGGACATACCGACCGTGACCTAACCTTTTAATGAAAAGACTCTTTAATTATAAATTTTTTCATAAACTAAAATCTAGCAGAACTCGTGCGTTTGCCGTGCCTCTTATATTGGGAGTCTTAGCGGTATTCTCGATTTTACTACTCGTGTTATCGAGGGCAGGAACTCAAACTTATACCCAGAATGCCCTAGCTAACTACAATTTACATGCAAGAATGCATGCCTTGGCTATTTCTGAATATGTCACTACCGTACTGCACGCTAGAATGTCTGACCCATTAAGATCAAGGTCCACACTTTGGAGATTTGAACTCATAGACGCTCTTTTGAAAGGTCAACCAGAGCACACAATTGATTTTATGGTTGATGGGATAAATTTAGAAAAAGACATGCGCAAACTGCTCATAGGTGAAGGCCTAGGTGACCCAACCAACCCAGGCGGATTTCAGGGTGGTCAAAGAATTACCGATCATGCCGATAACAAGCTCAAAGAGTCTGATAAATTTGAAATTTTAAAAGCGAAAGTAAAATTTCATCATTTTAAGCCAATTCGATTTGATACGCTTAATCCAAGTGTTTACCATGATCCTACCCGCTATTACCACCATCCATTAATGGAATCTAGCGGAATTGCTCCTATCGGTGATCTGATAGGCTTTTATACAATCTATGTCAAAATAAGATTTGGATTCGTAGAGCGGGAAATCGCAATTACTAAAGACATTAAAATCATTAATAACGAACCGATCGCGCGCAACTTTGCTCTTTTTGCTATGGGAGCACCCAATGCAAAGTATATGCAGAATGATCTAAACCAAGGTGGAAAGTTTACAGTTCTAGCTCAAAATAAGGGACGTATTAGATTGCAAGGACCATATATTATCGATACCGAAGGTTATCCAGACGGACTGGGAGGTTCAAGGCCAGTTGGTTTATCATACCCTGAAAAAAGATGGGACTCTTCAGCATTTATTCCGTCCCCTCGAGGTATTACTACAAGTGGATTTTTATTTAAAAGTAGCATCAAAAGACCTAAAAAAATCAGTGGAAATGGCTTATCTATTGGCTTAGGGACAACTCAGGGTCTCGGTTTGGTTATGAGTAGTGACCCCGGAGTTAAAGGTCAACCGGAAGTTCAAGAATATTGGGCCGCAAATACAAAAGTTGGACAACAAAAATTTTCAATCAGCGGAACTGCACAAAACTTTAATGGATGGAAAGGTCTAATGGTTCAAGAAGGGCAAGCTGATAATGCTGTCATTGGTATCTTTAATGGTGATTTGGGTGAACTTGAAAAATCAGCACAAGCTCGCGTTGAAGGAAGTCTGTATGGAAGATTCAATCAAATGCATTATTCTAAGCGTTCCGTATGCATGAGTTTAAGTACCATCATCAGTGGCTTCATGGGCTTAAAAGGTATGTTTGGTAGCGAAGACGATAAAACTTCTAGTGAGAGTCAAAACCTAACAAGTATAACGAGTAATGAGATTGCCGATGTTGCCCTAGATTTGGTACAGGCGTGCTGGATCAATTACAAAGTGAATAAAAAGGGTACAGTCCCCTATTATTACGGTTTATATTCACCCTATTCATCAAAAGTTAGCAAAATGGAAGGCTTCCTTAATATCATGAATGAGACATTAGAAGCCTACAGTACCAAGGGTCAATCTTCTGATGGGGGTGGCTTTCTTTCGGCAGCAAGTTCAGCTTTGCAACAATCATCCGATCGCTTAGCTCAAGCTGAGTTATCTCGAAATACCGTATCTGGTGAAATTAAACCTTACGACGAGCGCTGGGCTCCTGATCTATATGGAGTTCTGCCTTCTAATTTCAAAAAGTTTGGACGTACGGCCGCACGCAAATATGACAGTATTAAAGAGCACTTTAGGGCACATCCTGGAACAGCGAAACGAGGAGAATTATTTTTAGATGGTAATATTTGGGTGAATGAACTAGATCTGCGTAACGATATCGTTTATTTCGGTAAAGGTACTCTTATTTCAGCATTCACGCCAGGGTCTGTTTTGTTTACTGCAACTAAACAAGCTCGAATAAAAAACCTGCGACCAGCCGACCCTCAAAGAGATCATCTCAACCTCTTTTATCGCAATTCAAATGCTCCGGAAAGTGCTGGAGGTATGCTCAAACTAGATGGTGATTTTGAAGGAAGCCTATACTCGTACCAAGGTGTAAGACCAATGGGCTCAGATATTCGAATAAAAGGTAATTTGATCGTTGAAATATTTAACAAAGCACAAACATCTAACGGAGAAAATCTCACAGTAGAGTACAACCCTGACTATCTCGAAGCCGACAAACAAGCTTACAATTGGTTCACAATATCTCTCAGTCCAAAAATCAGTGGTCTCACGAATAATGTCAAAACAAATGCCGTAGTCAATGGCGCAGGTGAAGATGGCGTAAAAGTTATATTAAAGACTTTAGGCGAATAATGCAGAATACAGAAAGACTTTTCATTTTCATACTCATAATCGTTGGACTGCTGTTTCTGTATATTTTATCTATATTTTTTGCACCAGGAGATCATCTCTCTGGGAAAAAAATAGAACCCGTGTATGTTCGAGATGGAATTGATGACTCTGAAGATGTCGAACTGGAAGAAGAATCTCAGATTCCGTTATTCGATAGATCAAATCGTGGTACAACTTTGAATCTGGTAGACTCCGATGCTACAACTTCAATCTCAAATCCAACTTCCTTTAGGGATCCAAAAAATCTAATTAAATTTGAAAGGGATCTACAGAAGTCGAAGCCGGCAGCAATAATCCCCTTATCAACTCGCCAGAGTCGACTGCGAGCAACACTTCTAGAGCGAGGTTATGAGAATGAAAAATTCCTTCAATTCATGATGCTTGGAATGGATGAAGACCCATTACTTGACGCTGAGGATGAAGCAAATAAAATGATCGAACAAAATCAGTTTGCCAGAGCTATTTCAATTTACGAAGAATTATATGAAGAAACTGATGAAGAAAATCTACAAATCAAAGCCGCGATTACAGAAAAGATCATAGAAATCGGATTAACTTCAGGAAATATTCAAATAGTTAATAAATATTCCAGTGTATATTTTAATGATCTACAAGCAATTGTTGATATTTATAAAAAAACTCAGATTATGAAATTTTCTAAAGGTCGAGATAAGATTTACAACTTAGAGGAAGCAATAAAAGCGGGTAGATCTGGGTCTATCATCGTATTCATGCAAGCCCTAAAGTCAGGCCAACTTAAACCTAGAGAAATTGTGACTGGACTAAAAGCCGCGGCTCGTATGCAAAATAAAAATGGCTACAAAATGAGTAATAGCGACATTGCGGCTGCAGAAAAGACTTCTTATGAAATTTTTAATAACTATTCGCGCTAGTAAGAACAATTAGTAAGCCTTTTATTGCCTGTAGTACTCGGCTCTGCTAGTATTCAGCGATATGTTGCGATTTTTGCTTTTTAGCTCATTGGGCCTTTACATATTACTTGTTTCGGAAGCTTCTGAGATACAGTTTCCCTATCCATCCCCTACGGAATTCGAACTTGAAGCCAGTACTTCAATTAAAAGTGTGTATGAAGCTTTACGAATGAATGATCTGCCCGCATCTCGTCAAAGGTTAACTCATATAAGGCAAACTTCAGCCGAATTACAGGAACAGAGTCTTGCAAATTTTTATCTGTGCCTATTACATCTAAATCTTGATCAAGTAGATCGCGCAAAACGTTATCTTGATGCTTTGAAGCGTTCATCCATAAAGGAGTTAATCAAGAATAGAGCACAAGCATTGTATGATGTACACGTAGCTTGGTATTACCTAAAGAAACGACAATGGAGCCGTGCAAAAAATCTTTTCATATCGGCATCGCAGATGGATGGTAACTCAGTACTAAAAGATTACATATCCAGAATCTATCTCCACAGGACGAGATTTATGCAAAGAGGTCGTGATTTACGCTGGAAAGCTAACCTCCTGAAACAATCGTTGGATATGAATCCTGAGAATATAGCTACCCTAACTACATACGTTTCAGTATTAGAAAAGCAAAAACGGCAATCCGAAGCAATTCCATATCTGCATACTTTGGTATCAATTGACCCCAAACCCTCTTTACGATTGAAGCTTGCAAATTGGCTTGCCAAGAAGGACGAGGCCTCTGAGGCTTTTCAGCTTTACAAAGCACTTCATTTAGAATTTCCCGAAAATAAAGAATACATGAATCAGTTCATTAAACTTGGCAAAGCTTTACAACTCAATTCTGATGAAGAAGTTCAAATACCAATTTCAGTATCGAGTTCAAATCCAAATCAACTTGATGAGGTCAGTAAACTCATGGCTGAAAACAAATTAAATGAAGCGAAGAGTATTCTGGAGCAAAGAATTATTAAAAAACCGAGTGAATGGGATTCTGTTGAGAAAATGGTTCGCGTAATGCTTGGTCAGAAAAATGTAGAGGGCGCACATGAGCTTCTAAAATCGAAAACTCAATTTAAAAGTCTGCCACGTTATCAGATGGCTTTAGCAAACGTTCTGGAGAGAAGTGACCCTGTAGAGTGCGAGATGTTTATTCTTAGTCTTAATTTGGATGAGAACTTTTCTCCTATTCAAATAATAAAACTAAGAGAAACTTTGGGTAAGGCATACCTAAAACAAAGTAGATTACAGAAGGCTCAAGAGGTATTTGAAGATTTACTTGATCCCAAGTGGATAAAATTAAATAGAAAAGATGTAGCCCATTTTTACCTAGGTGTTTTTTACGGACA
>JAYZAC010000198.1:0-10648 GCA_036339875.1 bacterium
GCATGTATGAGGCATACCTCCAGCGTTCGTCCTGAGCCAGGATCAAACTCTCCATTGGATAAATGAAAAATCTATTAACGATCCTGAAACTAACAAAAAATTTATACAAATCCTTCGTCGCAAAATTCGCTCGCTAACCTAGGCCTCAGCATGAAACCTAAACCAACAAGCAAAAAGCGTAAACTTTCTAACTCAAATGAATCCTATTCCGTTTTCAAATTGCTAATTCGCATACTAGCGAAACTCTTCGGCTATGCCCTGTTGCAGGACTTTGAAAAGTAATCAATTAGATTACGTTCTTCTACCCTATTTGTCAATGCAAAACAATCGAATTTGAACATAATGATTATTGAAAACTTCAAAATGTCGTCATTTAGGTAAAGTTCTTACACAAAAAGCTTTTTTTTCGGTGAATATGTTAGACTTCGGATTATTTTACTGCAACCTATTTACCCTGAGGGTCCAATGAAATCTATTCTCCTTTTCGACGGTGTTTTCCAGTATGGAGTTGTTAACCAATTTTTAGATGAAATGACAGCAACATTACCCGAGTTAAACTTAAATCCAATTCGAGTCAATCTAGCCACAGATGATATTAAAAAACTAGAAACAGTAGATTTCAATTCAGTTCTCTGTGCAATTTGCTTTAATGGTGTAGGTTCAGCATTGGAATATAAAGGGCAATCATTTTTCCAAACTACTAATATCCCTGTATTACAAATCTTAGTGGACCATCCCGCCTTCCATGTGGATCGCTTAACATCTTTAGGTAATCAAGCTGTTAGTTGTGTAGACCAAACCCATGTTGAATTTCTAAAGGGAGTAGGCTGTCCTCAAGTGTTTCTTTTACTACATGGAGGCCCAAGTGAAGCTACTCCTGTTGAAAAACACCGTTCAATCGATATTCTCTTTCCTGCAAGTTTTTCTAAAGATTTAATTGAAGGAAATCATTGGGAGCAAAAATATGGAGATCTTGTTAAATTACTTCATGATATAAGAGATGAAAACTTAGATAATCCATTGGATGGACTTGAAGAGAGAATACTGGCACATTCCCTAGCAGTAAATGTTGTTGGTGAGACGAATGTTTCGAGTACTTATATGGAAATCGTAAAGGACTTAAATCTCCATTTCCGTCATAAATCTAGGCTCGAGCTACTAAAATCACTTGATAAACAGGGGCAAGGAGTACACCTGTGTGGCATAGGTTGGGAAAATTGTGAGTTCGAAAATCATAAAAATCTAGGCCAATGCAACTTCAAAGAAACTCAAGAACATATGAAAAATACAAAAATTTTACTCGACAGTAGCCCTTTTCACCCTATTGGTCTTCATGAAAGATTCCTTTATGGAGCTATGTCAGGAGCAAGTGTTGTCACTGATAATAACATTATCAAAGAACAAATTTTCACACACAAAACCGATGCATTTTTATACAATCACCAAAGTGTTAATTTACTCGGCGATAATTTACGTACTATACTTGCAAACGATTCTTGGAAAGATATAGCTCTTAGTGGTCAGAAGAAAATCAAAGAGAAGCATACTTGGAAGCATCGTACTCAAGCTATCGTAGAGACTTTTAATTTAAAGTAATTATGCAGAGTAATAATGGAAAAAAGCCAAGCCATATTATGCCTCCAAAATTATTTTTTAAATCAGTGTAAACCTAAAGATAGGCACCTGACGGGAGTGGAGTTCGAACTCTTCGCCTTAAATGAGGAAGGTTGTTCGATACCCTTTAGCGGAAAAACTGGTATTGAAGCTTTTCTTACCGAATTATCTCAAAAATCAGATCTGTGGACACAAGCTCAAAAGCTGGAAAATCGTTTACTGGCTATCCAATCAGAAATAGGTACAATAACTTTAGAGCCTGCGTCTCAAATTGAATTTTCAAGTCGACCTCGTCAAAATTTATTTGAACTCCAAGAAGACTGGAACATCTACATTAACTCTATCAAAACGTATATTAAGTCCTACGGATTTGAACTATTTGGAGTAGGTGTTCATCCGTTTCAAGAACCAAGCGAACTGGAGTTATTACCAAAGTCGCGTTATCACATTATGGATAGCCATTTTCAAAATACTGGGACGCTGGGACGGTGGATGATGCGTTGCAGTGCAAGCACTCAAGTGACATGCGACTACGGCTCGTTAGACGAATTATTCAAAAAAATCTATGTTAGCCTCAAAATAGCCCCTTTTGCACAAGCACTTTTTGCTAACTCTGCATTCTGGAAGGGTAAAAAATCTGAGTACTTGTGTACTAGAGGCTTGCTTTGGTCTGACACCGATAATTATCGCTCAGGCATTCCCATCGATCTTTTCAAAAAGGATCTTAATCTCGAGACACTTTGTGATGTACTTCTTAAAACTCCAGCAATCTTTTATCAACGTAACGCTGAATACCAATATGCCAACAACAAAAACTTTTTTGAAATTCATCAAGATAATTTCAAATCCGATGAAGACTTATTTCAAGCCGTTGATCTTCATATTAATCAAATCTTTACAGAAACTAGGGTTAAAAACTATCTTGAATTTAGAACAACCGATACACAATCGCCTCGATTTCAAATGTCCGTTCCCGCATTCTTCAAGGGTATTTTCAATGATATGACTGCGCTGAATGAGACTGCTAATCTACTTGACGAATTTAGTACCGAGAGCATATTAAAGCTACATAGAAACGTTTTTCGTCAAGCACTACAAACACCTCTAAATAACTATAAAGTTCTTGATATCGTCAAATCCTTGCTGAATATCTCATCGAGAGGACTAGACCGACAAGCTAAATCTCAAAATTTGAAGCGAAGTGAACAGATATTTCTTCATCCCATCATGGAAATTGTTTTCGAAAATTCTTACTGTCCTGCACAATATTTTTTAAGAGCATATGAGAAAGATTTCAATCAAAGTTTGCATCAAGCACTAAAAATCAGTAAATACTGATAATCAAATTTTAATTTACGCTGGGAATGAAGCCATGAAACGCGGCAAAATAGCAATCGTAGGAAGACCAAATGTGGGTAAATCCTCACTTTTTAATCGATTAATTGGTAATAGACAAGCCATAACTATCGATACACCAGGAACTACTCGAGATCGGATCTACGGCTCCTTTGAATGGCTGGATCGTTACTATAATCTTGTAGATACTGGTGGCCTAGAGCTAGTTGAGAAAAATAATAAAATTCATAAATTGATCCGTCTCCAAGTTGAAGTTGCAGTTGAAGAGGCTGATTTATTACTCTTTGTCGTAGATGGTAGAGACGGACTAAATCCATTAGATGAATATGTGGCAGACTTTTTGAGGCGCTTTCAAAAAGACACCTTACTCATTGCTAACAAGGTAGATGATTACACTAAGCAAGAACAAATTATGGAGTTTTACGGACTCGGATTTGGACAACCTATTTGGTTTTCTTGTCTGCACGGACTAAATATGGATGATCTATTGACTGGTATTCATGATTTTTTTGAAGCAAGACCCGAAGACGATGAAGAAGAACTTGATGACGCAACTAAATTAGCGATAGTCGGTCAACCCAATGTAGGAAAATCATCTCTATTAAACCGCTTTCTTAGCACAGATCGAGTTATGGTAGATAACAAACCGGGTACGACGCGAGATCCTGTGGAAGCTCCATTCGTAATTGGAGAAAAAAAATTCATGCTCGTCGATACAGCAGGTATACGTCGAGTCAATAAACTAAAAGATCATATTGATAAAATATCAGTCATATATTCTGAAAAGGTAATTGAAGACTGCGATATGGCTATCTTCGTTCTCGACGCGACACGTCCTTTATCTCAACAAGACAAGAGAATTGCTGGCAAAGTTGTAGAGGAGCAAAAACCCTGTATTTTAGTCGTTAATAAATGGGATTTGGTGAATGATCGAGAAGAAAAAGTCAAAGAACTTGAAGAGCAATTTGACGAAGAACTTTATTTTTTCAGACATTGTCCGCGAGTATATGTATCAGCTTTAACGGGCTCAAGACTACCTCGCTTGCAAGATCTGGTTCTACAATTAAGTGATAAGATGACCTTACAAGTAAATACAAATCACTTAAATCATATGATTCAAGAAGCCGTCACAATTCATCGACCACCGGGTTATAAGGGGCGACAATTAAAGATTTATTATGTATCACAACTGAGAAATAAATTGGGAACCTTTGTTTTTCAGGTAAATGATTCAGAATTAGTCCATTTCTCGTATTATAGATATCTTGAAAATCGTATACGCGAATTTTATAAATTCGACGGAGTTCCATTGAGATTAATTTTTAAAGGCAAAAAAGGATCACAAGAATAGTGAGCACACACATGACTGAAATACTCTACTCGCCATACAGTCTATTACTGATTAGCTATGTGATAGGTAGCTTTCCCACTGGATATCTCATGGGAAGAATCGTATATGGAATAAATCTATTTGAACATGGTAGTAAAAATGTAGGTGCCACCAATGCGCTCCGAGTCCTTGGTAAAAAAGCTGGTATATGTGTTCTAATTGTAGACGCTTTGAAGGGAGCTTTACCTGTCGTAATAGTTAATTACGTCTTTACGCTAGATTATCAATGGTCTTTAGCAGTTGGAATTTTCGCTATTTTTGGTCATACATTTTCGCCTTTCATAAAATTTAAGGGCGGTAAAGGAGTTGCCACCTCTGCAGGTGCTTTCCTTGCGTTAGTCCCTCTAGCATTTGGCGTATCGTTTACAACTTTTTTATGCATCGTCATTTTAACCAAGTTTGTATCTCTTGGATCAATCTTAGCCGCAATCATATTACCCATTGCATGCGCATTCTTGTACCCAGCAAAGCCTGCCTTGTGGCAAGCCTGTACTATTTTAGCCATTTTCATAACTTTCAAACATCGCAGTAACATTCGTAGATTATTACGTGGTGAAGAAAATCGATTTAATTGGGGTAAAAAGTGATAAAAAATAGTCTAGTAGTTGGATCTGGAAATTGGGGTACAACCATAGCAAAACTACTCGGAGAAACGGGCAAAGAAGTTACTTTATGGGTTCTGGAAGATGATGTCGCAGAAGACATTAAATCGAATCGAGTAAATAGTAAATTTCTTCCAGGAATACTACTTCCAAAAAAAATATTAGTGAAAACAGACTATCAGAACTTTGATAAATTTGAACTTATCATACTTGTTATTCCGGTAAATGCTACGAGAACTTTTCTTACCAAAATTCAAAAGTCTATATCACCTAATCAAAAAGTTCTTTGTCTATCAAAAGGAATTGAACTTGATACAGGTAAAAGGGTATCGCAAATCATTCAAGAAGCGTTGCCAGGATTTTCTAACATAGCTGTATTAAGTGGTCCTAACATTGCTAATGAAATTGCGATTGGAAAACCGGCTCTCAGCACGGTAAGTTCGCACAGTATTGAAGTAGCCAAACAAATTCAAGAATATTGCTCTTCTCCCAATTTTAGGATTTATACAAATCCAGATATGATTGGAGTTGAACTCTGTGGTGCTCTCAAAAACATAATAGCCATAGGAGCCGGGATATGCCATCAACTTGAACTAGGTGACAACGCTATTGCCGCTTTGATTACTCGTGGAATCGCAGAAATTGCGAGATTTGGACAGAGATTTGGCGGTAATCCTAGCACCTTTATGGGTATGGCTGGAGTCGGAGACCTTAGTGTTACTTGCATGTCCCCACATTCAAGAAATAATCGAATGGGACGCTATCTCGCCCAAGGAATTAGCCTTGAGGAAGCGCGAAGCAAAATGAAAATGGTAAGTGAGGGCGTTCCAACCTGTAAAATCGTCTACAGCTTATCGCAAAAATATAATATTTATATGCCCATCACGGAAGCTATCTATAAGGTTCTTTTCAAGAACTTACCTGCCTGTGATGCGGTTGAGTTACTAATGCAAAGCGACCTTAAAGATGAGCTTCATTAATAGACTAATCACAGTACTTGTCTTTTGCTTGTTAACTTATTCAATGGCAGGCGTCTTAGACCCATCTGTACATTTTGAAGGCAAGCGATTTGCATCACCAAAATCAGAACGAAATCGTAATTTTTCTAAACCATCTGCATTATTAGGTCTACCGGGAGATCGAACACTCGTTAGCGACTCAAAAAAACGAAACCTACAATTATTTGATAAACAATGGTCTCTAGAAATTCAGTTCAAACCTAAAACTCCGTTAGAGAAAATCAACAGTATGTGTTTCGGTGGTGAGAATGCGATTCTAGCTTTAGATCCTTCCAAACATCGAATTCTAATGTTTAACAGCAATGGCAATCAATTAAGAGAATATGGTAACAAAGGCACAAATAGAAAGGAATTTCTGTACCCAAGAGCAGTAAGCTGTAATGTAGATCAAGCAACATTCTATGTATCAGATACCGGTAATTTGAGAGTTCAAGAATGGACTTTGAGTGGTGAAGTCCGTAAAAGCTTCCTGTACGTAAATCCCAGTATGGCTACTTTAGCAGCACCTGCTGCTATAGCAATCTCTAATCGAAATTTAGGCGTGATTTATCCAGAATTACCTGCTTTGATTATTTTTCACCGCGATTCAGGTCGTGAAAAAACGTATATAGACCTATCAAAATACGCAGCCAGTAATGATCACCTTCAATTACGAGCCGCTCCTAAAGACCATTGGTTTTTACTAAATATCAGCCGAAATGAAATATACATTCTGAATCTATCAGGTAAAAGCCTTCATAAACTTACTGCTAAGAAGAATCTATTATCTCCGATAGCGCATATTGGCTATATGGATCTTGATATTTATGGTGGCCTAAGGTTACTAGATAAACAAAATCAAAGAATCTGGCATTTTCCTGCAAGAGCAGAGTTTCAAGCCCTACAAGAAGCACAAAGCCATCTAAAGAAAGGTGAGCATACTGAGGCTCTAAATCGCTACAAAACTGTATTAAAACTTGACCCATCAAACTCGGAAGCTCTAACAGAAATAGTAGACCTTTATCTAATATTAAGTGCTATAGCTATGCAAGAAAAACGGCACGATCGAGCTCAACAATTGCTTCGGGAATTACTTGAAATAGAACCATCGAACAAAATCGCCGTTACACGGATGAGGTTATTACTTATTGATGAACATAGGGATTGGTTTACCTTAATATTTAGCGGTCTATCTCTAATTTTCGGCAGCCTTTTCTTGATTCCACAATTAGTGAAATGGTTTAACGATAATAACCCAGACTTAGATGATGAAGAAACTATTCTAATGGCAGAGGAAAACTCAATGGGTGCAAACGTGGAATCTACTAAAATCGATACAGAACAAATTGATCAAAATTTGGAAGAGGAATCAAAAAAAAATCATAGCGATGATCCAAACATCGAATCCAAGTCTGAACAATCCCGCTCAACTTCAAATACTGAAGAGATAAATCCTTGAAAATAACCAAACAATTGTTTCAATCGATAGGTCTTACTTTTACAAGCCGTTTGATAGGCTTCCTGAGACTTATGGTAGAAACGGCTCTCCTTGGACTCACTGGAGTCACTGATGCTTACCAAGCAGCATTCAGGCTAACAAATTTTTTTAGAGAGATTTTTGGAGAAGGAGCTATCGGTAGCGTATTTACACCCATGCATGCTAATTGCATTGAGAATGAAGGTAAACAAAGATCACAAAACTTTTTTTGGACAACGACAATCATCAGCTGCCTTGTTTCGATCTGCCTTTTTCTTTTCTTGATACTCAATCTTGAGTGGATCTTAACAATATGGATGCCAGAATTACCCAGAGAATCCAAAGAATGGGTTCTAACCCTTACTCCCATAATGTTGCCCTACCTAATTTTCATTGCTGCTGCCAGTATGTTCATGGTTATGCATCAAATTAAGGGAAGATTTATCTACTCCAGCTTACACCCTATTTTATTTTCCATTTCTGTGATTTTAATTGGCTTGTTAAATCCTTCAGATAACCACGCCACATCTTTAGCATGGGGTGTATTTTTTGGTGGTCTTTTACAACTTGGCTTACTTAGTCTAACGCTCAATTACCCATTGCCAAATATTATTTTTTTTCGTAACCAGTTACCGAATATAAAAAATCTTTTTATTCTTCTCATTCCAATCATTCTTTCATTAATTGTTCACCGGACAAATAGATTGATAGATCTATACTTTGCAGCCGGACTAGCATCAGGTAGTTTGAGCTCTCTATCATATTCTTTCGTTCTTATTAACGTTCCAATGGGATTAATTTCAGTAGCTAGTAATGCGGTCTTTTATCCTGTAATATCTCGCCTAAAGGCAGCAAAAAAAATCGTCCAGTATCGTCATGCCGTGATTTCAAATCTTAACTTCATTACCCTTCTCAGCTTCTGGTCAATGGGTTTACTTATTTTTCATGCACACAACTTAGTTGGCTGTCTATTTGTTGACATTCCAACTTGGATTGGTCTTTCTACACAATTTGACCAGCGAGCGGCCGAGCTAATGGGAGATGCATTACAATATTACTCGATAGGCTTAGGCTTTCTAATTATGAACCCATATCTGATAAAGTTGTACCATAGTCATCTGGATACAAGTTTCCCGGCTAAATTAGCCATCTTTATGGTTTTATTAAACATAATTCTCAACTACTACCTCACTCCGATTCTATTACACCGAGGAATAGCTTTGGCAACAAGTTTAGTTGCTATTTGTTTCTGTTTAGTACTAATGGTTGGACTACAGTCTAAAGATTACATCAATATCCCTTTGAAAAATATATTTCAATGGATTGCAAGACTAGCTACAAGTATCATTATCTTTGGTTTATGTATACAATTTAGTCTACCGTTTGGGCTTTTTGGACAAATAATTATACCCTCTCTGATTTACTTCAGCTTTTGGCATCTTGTAGAATTAAATTCAGCTAATGTTGTCGACTCACTCACCTGAATGTTATAACCCTGATGATTTTCTGAAAGCTCTAACTTCAGAAGAACGAGCAAACCGTGATCTTAAAATGATTGAACGTGCTGCCAAATTTGCCTTCGAAGCACATGGTGAACAAAAACGAAAATCAGGAGAACCTTATATAACTCACCCGTTTGCAGTAGCAATCCTTGTGGATGAACTGAAACTCGACACCAATTCAATCTGTAGTGCTCTTCTACATGACGTTATAGAGGATTGTAGCGTCAAATCGGATACATTGAAGAAGGAATTTAATACCACAGTTGCCGAGATGGTAGATGGAGTCACAAAGCTGTCTAAGTTAAAATTCAATACCAAGGCCGAACTACAAGCTGAATCTCTTCGAAAAATGCTACTGGCAATGACCAAGGATGTTCGTGTAATTCTGATTAAATTATGCGACCGATTGCATAATATGCGTACGCTGGACCATATGGTGCCTGAAAAACAAGCTCGCATTAGCCACGAAACTCTAGACATATATTGTCCATTAGCTCACCGCTTAGGAATGTCTAACCTAAAATGGCAACTAGAAGATCTATGTCTCAAGTATACCGAGCCTGAAGCCTACTACGATATTTTGAAAAGAATTGCTCAAAAACGCAAAGAGCGAGAAGTATTTATAAATGCTGTAATTGAAGAATTACGCTTGGTCATTAGTGAGAACGGTTTTAAGGCTGATATATCAGGACGTCCTAAAAGCTTTTATTCTATTTTTCTAAAATCACGACGCAATGAAAAATATATGGATGAAATGTACGACCTGATTGGTATACGAATCATTACAGAATCAAAAGCTAATTGCTACGCAATTTTAGGCTTAGCCCATAGCATCTGGACACCTCTACAACATCGATTTAAGGATTACATAGCAGTACCAAAACCTAATTTATATCAAAGTTTACACACCACAGTCATTCATCCGGAAGGACAGATGGTAGAAGTTCAGATCAGAACTCAGACAATGCATGAAACTAGTGAAAATGGTGTTGCAGCACACTTTCTTTACAAGGAAGCCGACAAAACTAAATCTAATGATAATAAACAACCTGTGGAAGAACTCAAATGGTTGAAGCAGATCGTCCAATGGCATACAGATGTAAGAGATAGTCAGGAATTTATTGAAAATCTCAAACTCGATCTCTTTCAAAATATGGTCTACGCATTTACTCCCAATGGTAAAGTCATTGAGCTGCGTGAAGGCTCAACACCAATTGACTTCGCATATTATATCCATACGGAGGTGGGAAACAAATGCGTTGGTGCCAAAGTCGATGATCGTGTTGTGCCACTAAACTATAGATTAAAGAACGGAGATATTGTTCGAATTGTAACAAGTAAAAATTCAAAAGGACCAAGTCGAGATTGGCTTGAAACAATTAATACTAGAAGAGCTCGAGAAGGGATATTGGCGTTTTTAAGAAAGTCCGCCAAAGAAGATTATATTGCTAAAGGTAGTGGCATGATCCTACAAGCTCTTGAAGAAAGAATTAAGAAATTACCAGCAGAAAAAAAGGTTTCACCTAGAGAGATTACTAATTCTGATGAGTTTCAGAAAGTACTGGGTGCTTATGGTTTCCGTGATATTACCTTTATGCAGGAAGCTATTGGCAAAGGAGAATTTAAGCTAGATAACCTAGTAAGGCACTTAGAAATTTTTAAGGAAGAACCCAAAGTTCAAACCGGCCTCGAAGAGTTAAGCTCTAAGG
>JAYZAC010000199.1:0-3970 GCA_036339875.1 bacterium
GAACAGCTGGATAAACCAGTTAGGAAAGTAGGGCACGATGGACGAGGAGAACAAGGGCAAAATTGCTCTTCTGTCGCAAAAGAAGAAAGAGAAAGAACTCGAAGAAATTGAGGAAGAACTCGATTTGGTTGAAAAAGTTATCAACGATGTTGATACGAATATTCGTCAAGTATTCACCAATGAAGTCAATTTTCGAACTTTACTTCAAGTGCTATACGATAAAAATATCATTAGCGAAGACGAGATTCTTGATAAATACAATCAAGTGGTCCAAGAAGTTGTCAGTGAGCGTTTACATCAGTTTGGCTTCGAAGTTGTGGATGACGAGGAGGAGTGATTACGATAGATACTCCACAGGGATCTACCTGAACAATCAGGTGGTACAATTTTTGCTCTCCAGATGTTGGTGATCTATGACTCAAAACTCGAATGCCGAACTCGAATTGCTGTCCGATGAGGACCTTGTTAGAAAATTTAACAATGGTCAGCGCGAAGTGTTCGAAACATTGTTTAATCGATACTACAAAAAGATCTATAATTTATGTTTAAGATTTTGCAATTCAGATCGTAATCTGGCTGAAGAGACCGCTCAAGAAACTTTTCTGCAGGCCTATAAGTCATTACCGAGATTTCAATATAAATCATCTTTCTATACATGGCTTTACAGGGTCACTTTCAATACATGTTCCATCAATGTAAAAAAACAGGCCAGGCTTAGGAGTAGTTCGCTGGAGAATTTCGATATAGATCATACAAATAAAAGTTTTCAGGAACCCGCAGATCTTGTCTTAAAGAGGGAATACAGTCATTACGTAAACAAAGCATTAAATGAGTTACCCGAGGAGCAGAAGCAAGTGATGTTATTGGGGCCGGTTTTGGGACACTCTTATCAAGAGATTTCGGAAATCATTGGAGAGAGCGTGACCGTTATTAAAGGGCGCTTATTCCGCGCTCGTCAAAACTTTAAAAAAAAATTTGAAAAAGTTTTCCAAAAAAATAACTTTTCGAAAAATGCAGATACTAAGTAGTGAACGATAATGTACAAAAAAAATTGTGGGTGTACCTACAGGAACAGAGCGAAAACTCATAAAATTTAGTTTGCTGAGTAGCAGTTTTAGAAAGCTTGAATGAGGTGGTCAACATGAGGAATTCGAAAACTTTTGAAGAATTGCGTGAAGATGCGTATGCTTTTTTGGATGGTGAGTTGTCACCGTCAGAGATGCAAGCCTACGAACAGTTGATCGACGAAAATATTGAGGCACGTAACTTTATTGACGAAATTCGTGAATTCGAATCTGAGCTGATGTCCATTGATTTGTGTGATGAAGTTGAGCCACCGAAGGATAGTTGGGCAAAGTTTCAAAGTAAGTTAAACATTGATCAGATGCAGGTAGATATTCAACTACCCGAACCCTCTATCCTCGATTCGATTCACATGCACCTGAGTCGTAATTGGGCTGCTTATGGTAGCGTACTGGCAGCCTGCCTAATCCTATTCGTGTATACTCCGCCTGAGAAAGGCTCGGCTTTAAGTGAGCAACCTGAATTAAGGCCGACTTTACTGGCTAGTAGCAGTGAAGATACTAGTCAAGATACAGCTAATTTGGAATTAGAGACGCCATCATACGAAACGAATTACAACGAGACAGTGAAGGAGACCATGTTAGCCAGTCTTAGCGACGGCTCTGAACAAGAGCAATTAGTCCAAGCCGATAATGTCGTCTTGACAAAAGAATTACCAAGTTTAGAACAAATTTTGATAAATGAGCAGGAATTGAATGCAGTGGTTCAGTTAGAAACCGCAGGAAAAAAATGGGGTATCGATAAATTTCCAGTTACCAACCTCGAATACGCTCGATTTGTTCGTAAAACGGGTCATCAACCACCTTTTCATTGGGAAGGTAGTGCCTATGAGCAAGTAGATGCGAAGGGACATAAACCTGTGACTTATGTCTCCTTTGAAGATGCTCAAGCTTATTGTAAATGGGAAGGCAAAAGATTACCGTCTCAAGAAGAATGGGAGTATGCAGCAGGTACGCATAGCGGTCATGAATATCCATGGGGTAATGAGTTTTCAGTCAAAATGGCAAATACCAATGAAGCTGGTATAGGTCTTGTCGAAGTGGGCAGTTATCCTGGTAATGTTTCACCCCATGGAGTTTACGACATGTCAGGAAACGTTCGCCAATGGGTAGATGAGGATTTTGCAGAAAGCGAACAAGCTTTCTTCACGAAACCAGGTCAGCACAAGATGATGAAAGGTGGTTCTTTCACGGATACTGCCGAAAAAGCGACCATAAAATTTTCAATTTCAGGTGATAAGGATACTATCTACGGTAATACTGGTATCCGCTGCGTGTCTGAACGCGGTTAGGACGAGTGATTTTGATTCAACTCATTTAATAATCAAGAAGGACGGTCTTAGCCGAACGCTTCGTTCTCCTCTTTCACGCTAGATATATACTCCGTTAAAGTCTGAGCAAGTTCAATATGAGGATCCAAATCCTCTTGTTCACAGTAATATTTGAAAGCGTCCCAAAGTTCTGCATTAATCTCTACTTCAACTGATAAAGCCACCGCGTCCTCCAATTTTTATGGTAACTATCGACTTCAATTATGATTCAAGGTTCATTCAGTGGCAATAGCTGGATAATATTTATTCTATTTTTCAATTCATTCCTTGTTGTCTGGTATAAATTTATGTTTAGTTTTCCAATTAAATTTGAAGGAGAAGAATTATGTTAATTATTCGAATTTTTCTTTTGGTAGCTTTTATACAAAAATTGTTTGCAATGGAAGAACCATTACCCGATTGGCTTAAGGTATATCAACAAAATAATATTCAATCTTCAGTAGAATCCAGCGCGTCTTCTAGCGATGCCTATTTTGATTCCGAGGTCAACACAATAGGTGAAGTAAAAGAATTGGTTGACCAAGAGGACTTAGAAAAAGATAGGTTAAAGGAGCAAATTAGAAAAGACTTTCCGTCTAAACTAAGACTTCGAGATCATATAAGGAAAATGTTTGAGGAAAAACAGTATCAAGAATTAATTCCTTTTCTGGACGAAATTCTGATAAGAGAGCCTGATCATCATGAAATGTTGTACAAAATGGCATATTGCTTACGCCGAATAAAAAAATGGAATGAATCATTGTCCTTTTATGAATCATTACTTCTTATAAAGCCTAGTTTTCGAGATGCTTGGTACGAAAAAGCGATAGTTTTGCAGAAGCTGAAGCGATATGAGGACGCTCTTGAAAGCTACAATAAAGCTTTGGATTTTAATAAAAATGCCTTTTGGATACACTATGATAGAGGCATCCTCTTAAAACGTATGAAACGTTATCAAGATTCAATTGCCAGTTTTTCAAGAGTTTTGGAACTCAAACCAAAGCATTCATGGTCTTACCTTGAACTTGGAAATATCTTCTTTGCTAGGAGGCAATATGTCCACGCCATGAATTATTATCGTAAAACTTTAGATTTAAATCCCAAAGCACCGGGGGTAGAGAATAATTTAAAGATTTGTGTTCAAAGACTTGAGAGAAACTAATTTCAATGCAGCAAAATTAAGTAGTGCAGTTTACTTTAGATATTAGTAGTTGATCCTCTGGTTCATTAAATTCACAGGCTTTTATTTGGCAGTTTTCCAAAGCAAGTATGCCAGAGTTACCTTCAAATTTACAGTCAACAAAATCGCAGTGTAGGAAAGAAGCTTGTTTGAATATGCAGTCAGCGAAGTAGATTTCACGCAACTCACAATTAAACATACTCAGGTTTTGCCATTCACAAGCGCTGAATAAACAATTGTCTATCCTCATGCCTTCAAGCCTGAATTCATCTCCTTTTGACTGAATATTTTCAAATGTTCCCCGCAACCAATTACTTCTAAAATCATTGAATCCATAAAATTTACAGTTTTTGAATTTAAACTCTTCGATTACGCAGGCCTCCATTGCGGTAGTTTCA
>JAYZAC010000200.1:0-21081 GCA_036339875.1 bacterium
AATGGATGGTTAGATTACGACAGCTGTTTGATAGAAAGTCTGACCTCCCTTAAAAGAGCAGGTGCCAAATTAATTTTCACTTACGCTGCTGTTGAGGCCAGTAAGCTGCTTCGAAAATAGAAACAGTTATGATTCACGCTAAAGCACTTAGTAAAAGTTTTCGTTCTTATATTAAACAGCCCGGTCTTGTGGGCTCTGTGAAGAGCTTCTTCTCGAGAGAGTGGACCACTAAGCACGCTGTAGAAAACTTTGATCTTGAAGTGCAAGGTGGAGAAATAGTTGGTCTACTAGGGCCCAATGGAGCCGGTAAAACTACTTTAATGAAAATGTTTACAGGAATTATTGTACCAAGCTCTGGTAGTGTGAATGTGATTGGCTATAAGCCTTTTGAACGCAGCATTGCTTTTCGTCAACAAATCGCTTTGGTAATGGGTCAAAAATCGCAACTATGGTGGGATATTCCAGCATTGGACTCGTTACACTTACTAGGAAGTTACTACGAAATCCCCGAGGCTGAACTAAAGTCACGAATCGCTCATTTGGCTGAATTACTTCAAGTGAGTGATTTACTTAAAATCCATGTACGTAAATTATCATTAGGTGAACGCATGAAGATGGAATTGATGTCCTGTCTTCTACACAAACCAAGTATAATTTTTTTAGATGAACCAACAATTGGACTCGACCTTGTGGCTCAAAAAACGATTCGTAGGTTTTTATTGGATTACCACGAACAACATAAGCCTACAATCATTCTCACTTCCCATTATATGGCCGATGTTAGCGCTCTTTGTAGACGTATTGTTCTCGTCCTTGATGGTCAAAAGCAATTTGATGGACCCCTAGAAAAATTTGCCCAGATTCTAGGCACAGAAAAATTTGTAAAGTTTCAGTTTGCCGAAAGTCAAAATCCGAATTCTGAAAGTTTTCAAGGTTTCAAAGCAACTTGGAATCCAGAGTACACCAGGGTTGAAATGCAAATTCCTGAGAAGAATTTACGTGACGCGAGTATTAAAATACTTACTAATCATGCAGTGGTAGATTTTCACACTGAGAAGTTGGCAATTGAAAGAGTCATGGATGAACTTATGAGTAACCCTGCGCTAGCCGCATCTACACAGAATCATGCAGGCTGAACTTAGAAAATGGAGAGCCACTTTTGAAGTGAGTTGGACCAATCATCTAGCTTACAGATTAAATTTTATACTCTTGGTTTTTGGGCCCGCACTGGTCTTCTTTTTCATTAAATATAATTTATGGAAATCCATTTATACCATGCCAGGTATTACCGTACTTCAAGGTTATGATTTTGATCAAATGTTGCAATACCAACTGCTAGTACTAATTGTCTCTTTGATGGCTCAGGGTCACAATAGTATGAAGTTAGCAGACGATATCAGGCTAGGACGCATTAGTTCCTATCTTATATACCCATTTAGCTTTTTTAAGTTTCACACAGCATCTTTCTTAGCTTTTCAAGGAATTCAAGTTTTAATTTGCGGCTTTACAATTAGCTTTTTAATGATCATACCGCTGGTTACATTTTCTGATTTTAACTCTGTAATGAGGGGCTTATATTTTGCCAGCTTAGTTAGCTTTTTATGGTTTCAACTGCAATTTTTAGTCGGGCTATTGGCTTTCTGGCTAGAAGAGACATGGATTCTTCGAGTTATTTTAATGACGACTGCCCAATTTTTGAGCGGTGCGATTCTACCTTTAGAGTTTTATCCACAGAGCTTCGTGAAGTTTTTAGATTACACACCCTTCCCTTATCTAACCTATATTCCAATAAAAATCTTCCAAGGAGATTCCATCAACCTTCTTAACGCTAGTTTAGTCTTATTGTTTTGGAGTCTTTTTGTATATGCCATAAACCACATACTATTCAAAAGAGGAGTACGACTGTATACGGCAGCGGGTATGTAATGATTAAAACAATTAAAAAATACAGTCGAGTGTATCGTCATTTTGTTTCCACCAGTATTGCTCTGGGTACGAGTTTTCGTTTGCACTTTGTGCTTTTGATATTGATGGATCTTCTTTTTTATTTTTCCTCGTTAGCATCAGTAAGCTTCATATTTGATCATGTGAATCAGATAGGTCCCTGGCAACGCACAGAATTTATGTTTTTTGTTTGCTTCATGCTTGCTGTAGACCATTTGCACATGACCTTTGTCAGTGAAAGTTTTTGGGAGTTATCTCATCAGATTCGCACCGGTTCCCTCGATTTTCTACTACTTAAACCTATCGGTACGGTATTTCATGCTTTTCTACGTTTTATTCGTCCAGCCAGTGCCCTAAATATCGTCGTTACTTGGGGTCTACTGATATATTACGGACAAGCTATTGGGCTATTGTGGTGGCAGTGGATTCTGATGCCAATCTTGATGCTCTTGTCCTTAACTCTTCTTGTTACAATGGAGATTCTGGTTTCTTGCAGTATGTTTATAACCATAGAAAGCTTTGGAATCAACTTTTTACGAATGCAACTACAACAGCTTGCGCGCTGGCCAGATTTCGTCTATCGACTATGGGCTAGAAGGATACTCACCTTTGGTCTGCCTGTCATACTAGTAGGCTCGGCTCCCGTTCACTGGCTACTTTCCCCTTTTGAATTTAAGTTCATGGCTTACATGTTTTTAGCTATAATTGTCATGTGGTTAATTATCGCACCGGTTTGGAGGCTTTCTTTAAGCCGTTATGAAAGTGCATCTAGTTAGATATTATGGCAAAAATTTTTGGAATTCAGTCAAAAGGACTCGTAAGTAAACTTTCCGATTCTGAAGAAGCACATCTGCTTCGCCTACAAGATAGTCTGCAAACTATACCAGTGGGTGCAGAGTCTCTTAAAATAAGTTTGTTGAACCTTAGTGTAATGGCCTCTGATTTTGAACTCATGGAAACTCATAGAATTGAATTACCAGATGATCTTCAATCATTGCGATTCAAAATAGAAGCCTTACAGTCAGCAGTTAGTCCACAAGACCATCTTTTTCGAATTTTCGAACTGATTCAATCTTTAGAAGACTGGACAATCCAATTTGACTCGCCCAGAGTTTTTGGCAAACAACGCAAGTCCTCGCTGCTGAATAAAATTCTAGAGCAAATCCGTGAAGAATTTTTACTAAAGATGACAAGCTTACTTGAAGAATTACGGGAAAATTTAAAAGCTCTTCGACAGTCAGGTAAGAGATTAGATCAAAAGCCTACAGAAAAACCGCAACAAGAGCAAGGAGCTCTTCAACAAATAAAAGATGTTATTGCGAAGCCCGAAAGTGACTTGATAATACCCAACAAAAAAGTTCATAAAAATAATTTGCGTGAATTAATACGTGAGTTCCTGACCCATTTGCATCAGCTACCCAATTCAGAGATTCAATCTCATCTCAAGTGGCTTAATCTAGTTGAAGAAGAAGTGCAAAGTGCAAAAGCACGCTGTTTAGAAGTTGATCGAGATTTCTTTAGTCACTGGGCCACAGAGATGAAAAAAAGTGATTTACTTGAGGCACTACTGGATAGCTACGATCAGAAAATCTATCAAACCAATCAAAGAAATGATCTTAGTGAGGATGAAAAGCTTAAACGCGTAAAGCTATGGAAGACTTTGCAGCAGTTTGAAATTGAAAGACTCAAGGGAGTCCAGGAGAATCTTGAAGACTGAGGAACCTAAAACTCCACTGGTGGAGTATCAGGTTGAAGAGTTGATTCTCAAAGCCTTATTTTCCACAATGCTTGATCAAGGTAAGTGGCTTGAAAATGGAGAACTGTACTATGACTGTCTTAATCAAAGACTTACACTCGATGATTCTAAAATCCGTCAATTACTCCATGAATATGGTACAACTTCCTCGATTGAAAACGGTCCTCAAACCTTCAAGAAAGAACTACAAAATATAATAAATCAAGCGGTTCACAAGAATCGAGCTGCTAGATTATTGGGACCATTAATTGATGCTACCCAATGGAAACTAAATTTTGAGACTGCTGAACTTGCCAATATTAGAACCTCAAAAACAGATGAAGATGTAAACGATAATCCAGTTTGTAAAAGTAACAAATCAAAAGAACCTGTTTGTGGTTCAAGCATACGCTTACCCACAAAATTTAAGGGAGCTCAACGCATTAATGATCAGATGCAGGCTCTACAATCTAAGCGACCGAAATCAGGTTTATCGCATCTATTCTTACTACTTGCATGGCAGCGAGACCTTACGAGATTAAGTATTTCTATCGGACTCGCTATTGCTTGTTTCACTCAAGGTATTCTTACACTTCCAATGGAGTGGCGTATTTTTGGCGCATCGACTTCAATCGCTACTGGTCTTATCAAAGAAGTTAAATCAAAATCTTTACTCAGCCCTCTGCAAGAGATTCGTTTTGAATTTGAAGTATCTGGATACTTGATCAAAAGTCAGTGCTATATACCAACTAGTTATAGAATGAAAGTAAATCAAGAAGTCGAAATAGAGTTTACTGAGGATGACCCCGAATATGCGCGCATCGTAGGTGCTTATCACAACCCAATCGATGCTTTCGTTCTTTACACAATAATTGTTTTTATCGTTATTTCATATTTAACTAAGGCTTCGATTATCAGGGGCTTGAACTACGCCCGTATTTTATCTGAAGGTAGAGTGCGTCTAGCACGAATAATTTCCCACAAAGCCCTAGGTGATATAGATCGAATTATTGCGATCACCCGCTATCTTCCTATACGTCAGTCGCAGGCTCGCTTAGTAGAACTAGAATATGAGCATTTAAACAAAACAATAAACCTACAGGTTATGGCTCATAATCTAAGTGATTCAGTAAATGAAAACCACAAAGTGATTTTAATTGATCCGCAAAATCCAAAATTTGGTGTAATTGTGGATGATCTAAATGATTTTTTAACATTAAATCCAAAGTACGGCTTTGAATTAAGCTCATGCCTTCAATATGACAAAATTATTGCCCAACTGGGCTTTATACCCTTGGCTTGGTTTCTATTTGGTTATGGTTTGGAAAGTTTTTTTGCCATGATTTCAAACTCATTTAATGCCCTTCGAGAAAACTTACTTAAGCTGTAAAGCTAATAAGAGTAAGAATAGTGCCGAAAATCTGATAGAATGCACATTATGTGGCAATTTAAGCATAAAATTGTTCTTCTTTTTCTATTGTTGGCCGGTTTGTCGACGCTAAAAGCCGATGGCGTCGATCTCCATAAACTCGGTCATATCCGGCATTTGATGGGTGCTTGGGGGCCCCAACATCTTTTGACAGAAACCCAGAGGGAGGGTTTTCTGGTTTGGGGCAAATTACAAGTCGCCAATCGTAAATTACCTTTTCTGGCAGTGAATTCGGTGCCGTCTCTCGTAATAATTGGATTCGATCAAGATAATTTTTTCTCAATTGGTCATAGTCAATGGAATGAGACATCTTGGAAAAGTCTAGGTTCGAATATTCGCGAACCATTCTCTACTTGGGTTAAATCTTCAATGACCACCAAAGCAATCGTAAATCTGTGTATGAAAATTCAGATACCTGGGCGTGGTCAGCAAACTATGCGTTGCCAGGAAGTCTCTGAAGAGCAAATGCGCCAACTACTAGCCACTGGTGATTTGACACTCACTGAAGCCCATACACAAGATAATTTTTACCTACAGCCAACTTACAAATTTTATCAGGCAAACCATAGCTGGCGATTTCAAACTTCACCGCAAGATGCAGAGTTCTTAGGCATACCAGTCACGCAAAAACTCAACGTCCTTCCAATAAAAGACCAGAAAATCAAAACTTTTGTGGACTGGCTTCGCAATGATGAACTTAAACCTTATTCGGTATTCTTGCAGTCAATGAAGCGTATGAGTCTGCAACCCATGACGCAATTAAAAGATAATCTGTGGACCAACGGGCATGAAATTGTACAAATTAATCAAGATGGAGAGAAATGGAAGCTTTATCTCTCTTCTGGTGGCGTTCTCGAATCGCAAATCAATCGTGAAATGCATCACCTACTCCGCTTTGAAGATGCGGTGCAATGGAAATGGAATGATGAGTTATTAATTAGAGGAAAAACAACTTTAGGAGAACTTCCAATTGGGAAAATGCAATATAGAGAAGCTCCACAAAACAGTAACTTAACTTCGATAGATATGCAATATCGTTGGGGGCCAATTCACTGGCGTGAAATCTATTCTGAGCAAAGACTGGACCCTGAAAGTCAAAGTCTCAAGATGGAAACAGAAATGCTTTTTCCAGAAGGTTGGCAACGTACCAGTCTTTTATTAGACCATAGTTCATATAAGCTTGAAGGCCAGGCTTTGGGGCAAATGCTCGAGTCTCAAATCAGTATTAGCATGACTATGCCCATACCCAATTCGCCTTACTCTCCAGCTCCCTATCATTTGAAATTACAACCCTCTGATACACTCATGTATGAGGTACGTGAGGCAGCTTTTCAGGCTATGCGTGAAGAACTTGAAAAGGACCATACCGCTGATGAAAAACAAAAAAAGCGTTTAGTGAATAATCCTGACTTTGGTACACGGATGGAGCCCGGTATGCATAGTGATGATCACGCACTCACTCATGATCAAAGACTAGAACTTCTAGATCTACAGATCTTGCAGGAGGAGTTGACCATCGAACATGCTAAAGTACTGCAAGCTCTAGAATCTCAAGCTAAATTACGAGAAAAATGGCTCGCTAAGAAAAAGCAAACTCAGAAAGAACTAGAGAAAATGCAATCGATGCTGGCTAAAGAATGGGTTGATTTGCCTGAATATCAAAATATGTGGACCGATCTGAAAGCATCAATGAAGCAAGTTGAAGGTTCACAAGCAAAACAAAAGCAAGAATCGACAGAGGCAAATACTGAATCTGTTCCTCAAATTGGTAAAACCACTACCGCTGCAGAAAAATTGAATGGCCTAAGAATGAAAGACGATAAAGAGGGCATGAATGAGTTAATGGAGGCTATGCGAGATTCTGACAAACTTGAATTAGCCCTTACTAAGCGTATTCAACAACATGAAACTTTTCTTGAGACCTTACGACTTAGGTCTGACCGACTGGAAACTCGAAGGCAGCAGATAGAGGCTAGGCAGAAACGTTTCTCAAGATTACATGCTAGAAGAGGTGATAGTCTCAAGGTATGGAAAGAATATCTCGATGCTGCTAAAAAGGTAATGGCTGAAAACGACCCTAAGCGCTTTCTAAGAGAAAACCCAGACCCTGGCGAAACCGAACAATGTGCTAAATCAAGCTGTAAGAAATCTATTACAAAATGCAATGGACGGCCACGAAAATGTAGTAAGATTTGTATCGAGTGGAATCAGAAATGTGTAACCATAGAGCACCCTGAACGAGGAAATTGGAGGCTTGATCTTAAAGCACGCCGAGAAGCATATTCAATGGCTGCCTATCATGTGACTCGCTACAAACAATTAATTGCATTAAATAATCAACGGTCCGAACAATTAAACGGTAGTCGCAGCAATATGGAAATTGCTCATCTCGACGCTGAACTTAATGAAGTTAAAAATGATCAGGCTCTCGCTCAATCAAAACTAAATGCCCTCAATAAAGAACTATCTCAACATATCTTGCAACAGGAGCAACTAGACCTGCAGGACTTCACTTTTGCAGAAGACTTAAAATCATTTAGAAAAAAATATAACGAAATTAAGCGCAAGTATAATTCGGCCAATGAACCCATTACTAAACTTGCAAAGGTTCTTGAGCTAAATTCTCTTGCTATTAAACAGCAGGCTAGATTTCTAAAGCGCTGGAAGACTGCCAATGAACAACTTAATGATCTTGATGATCGTGAAGCGCCTTTAAGGCTCAAAAGAGCAAGTCTTGAAGATAAGTTACTACAGAATTTTGAAGAAAATGCAGCTCTAAGAAGTCAAGCTAGCAGTGAGAATCAAATCGCTAGAATGCAAAGCGTACCACGACCGCCTGTAAAAAAATCGCAACGTAAAATTAGTAGTGTTCGGCGCCAAACCTTGCAAATCATTGATTCTCGTATGGATCGAGTTAAAACATTCATTGAACAGCATGAGCAAGATAGTGGAGCGAGTTTCATTTACTTCAAGCTACTGTACCTAAAATATAGCGATGATCTACAAGCTAAGCGCAGTGATTATGTGGAATGTGATGCTGAAATTGAACTTTTTGGTCAAACCTTTGTCATGCGAACTTTTCCGTGGGATCGAAGTCTAGAATCACTAAAAGAGCACATTCGTCAACAACTACCATTCTTATTGGAACAGCGTCAATTAGAGATTTATGATTTGCCCGACACTAGACGTTTATTTGAAAACAGTTTAAGTCTTGACTCTGTCGAGCATCCTGAATCAAAGCTAAAACTTCAAGATGGTCCAAACTAATATTATGCAATTGTCGAGCATTTTGAAGCTTAATCAGTAAGAATTGTTCACCTGTCAAAAGCGTCTTGAGCAGATTCATAGATATTACTCTAAAATGTAGAGATGTTGATATTAGTATTGAGCATCTTTTTAGCTAACTCAGTAATAGCAAGAAGCGAAACACCTGTTCGTTTGAAAATCGATCGACAACACTCGATTCAACCCGGTATGATCGATAGCCGTCCTTCTTACCAACATCAGATTTTTCAAAAAGAGAGTCGTTATTTATACAGAGTAAATAAACTTAATCATCACAAATGGTCAGAGATTAGACCACCAGCCCAAGCATACAACCGTCGTGTTTGGCCAAAGCAAGAGTATAAACTTTTCGCACCCAACAAGTACTTTAAGTACTATCACTCACAAAAACTGCGAAATCATTACCTCAGACAAATTGATCGCAAACATTTTCAATAAACTGATCAAACTAGTAATTGGGCACCAAACGGCAGCCGTATCTTGGTCCGTCATAAACCGCTTTAGCAGCAAAGCTAAAGCCCCATGCTAGGACTTCCTTTTCAGCTTCAAGAACCTGATAACCACTAACGTCAAACATCTGTCTTCCGTACTCTTGACAATAGTTCTTAGTTTGCTTCTCAACGAAAATACAAGAGCAAACTTCCTTGGCAAAATTATTAGGAATAATCTTAAAAAACTTAGGTGCACAACCTTGCATTCCAAAACATGAAATTAATAGTAAGCAAAATGTAATCAGCCCTAGATTTCTCATTTTAAATCCCTTCTACTAACTTCGTAAGCAAGACTAAAAAGCTCTGCTCGATTGATAGACTGCTTTTTATCATTACCATTTCTAACCAGTATTAAATCTTGATCAGGATAAACCGCCAAAAATTGTCCATGATGACCGCTTCCAAAAAATAAGTTATCTGGTGCTCTGGGAATTTCTTTTATTAATTCTTTTCTAGGGTTGGGGTGGTTCAACCACCATTGGGCTCCATAGGAGGCCAATTCCTTAGGCTCTGGAACCTCTTGATTCATTAAAGCCGGGGCCAAGCCGAGATTAAAATCAACCCAAGATTCAGGAACAATTTGTCTCTGATTCCATTTTCCTGAGTGCATGTAAAGGTAACCGATTCGAGCAAGGTCCGATGGGGCCAAATATAGATAGGACGAACCGATAAATGTCCCGCTGCTATCTCTTTCCCAAGTTGCTTTGGTAATACCTATTGGCTCAAACAATTCCGTCCATGGAAAATCTGCATGTTTCTCTGCAGACATACTTTTTTTAAGGCAGCCCATCATTAGATTTGTCTCTCCACTGCTATAGAGCCAGCGTGTACCCGGTGGATAAGCAAAAGGAATATTGGATGTGTATTCAGCCATATCGGCCTTACCATCCACGTAAAGCATTTGAATCACGTTACTACCAAGAGGGTTAGCTTCGTATCCTTCTTTCCAATCAAGGCCCGAACTCATTTGAAGTAAATGTTTAATCTTAAGCGATTGAGAATACCTTGGATCAATATTAGGGTAATATTCTACAACCAAGTCTTCCCTATTTATGAGGTCTTTCTGCTCTGCAATACCCACCAAAATTGCACTGACTGACTTACTGATTGACCACACTCTGTGGAGCTGCTTGCGTTTGTAGCCATTGGCAAATTGAGCCCTTACCTCACAATCGCGGTAATAAAGTATAAGGCTGTTGGTTTCATACTCAGCATTCTCATCAAAAGCATAGTTAAAAAGATCATCAAGCTTATTCTTGTTTAACTTTTTTAACTCACCAAATGAGCACTTACGCCAACTATCTGTGGGATACCTTACTCTGTTAAAAGCATCAATCGAGACTGTTGCAGTAAGACTTACAATCAAATAAAAGAATATACTCATTTTTTTCCCATTCAAATTAAGCAACGCCAGCTTCCCTAACTTTCTTTTCAATAGTCCAATTCATGGTGGCTAGGAAAACTGAAATTACGGGGGATAACAAGTTAAAGAAACAGAAGGGTAAATATTCTAATGTCCCTACTCCAAAAACTTTTGAATGATAAGCGCCACCTGAGTTCCATGGAACCAAGACAGAGGTAACGGTACCCGAGTCCTCTAGTGCTCGTGATAGATTTTTAGGATGTAGATCAAAATCATCAAAACTTTTACGAAACATTCTACCGGGAACCACGAGTGCTAAATATTGGTCAGAAGCTGTCATATTCATCACCAAACATGTGGCGACTACAGAGCCTATCAAGGAAGCTGTGCCTTTTACTAACGATAGAATACTCTCTGCTATCTTTTGAAGCATTCCAGTAGCCTCCAAAGCCCCACCAAACACCATGGCCATGAGGATTAACCACACAGTTGTAAGCATTCCCGACATTCCACCTCGATTAAATAATTTATCCATAGCCGCATTACCCGATTCAAAACTGAATCCGCCATGAGCAACACTTACTATCTGACTGTAAACTCCTGATACACCTGCGGACTCACCTGCCAATTTACTTAACAATGGCTGCTGAAATATCAGGGCTGCAATAACCCCAAGAAGAACCCCGATTATCATAGCAGGGAATGCGGGCATTTTCTTGGCAACCATTATCAACACAATTAGTGGTACAAGGAATAAATGAATACCAACATTAAACTGAGTTACAATTAAGTCTAGAACCGCTTTTATTCTTACGGGGTCGCTTTGACCTCCACCATAACCTAACCCTATAAAAAAGAATAAAGCAATAGCAATTAATATAGCTGGTCCTGAGGTGTATATCATATGTCGAATGTGTGTAAACAAATCTGTTCCAGCCATTGCTGGAGCAAGGTTTGTGGTATCGCTTAAGGGTGACATCTTATCACCGAAATAGGCGCCTGATATTATGGCTCCAGCTGTCATACCCATGGGAACTCCAAGTGTTTGACCAATTCCGATAAGTGCCACACCCACAGTACCAGATGTACTCCAACTAGAACCGGTAGAAATTGCTACAAAAGCGCAGGAGATACAAGCTACCGGTAAGAAATAATCAGGGTTGATAATATTTAATCCGTAATAAATCATAGTTGGTACAATACCGCTTAATATCCAAACAGAAATTAGTGAACCTACGACTAGCAATATTAGGCAGGCTTGGGTCGCAAGACTTATAGAATGGACAATTCGAGCTTCCATTCTTTTATAAGGGACCTCAAGAATGAATGAACCCAGAGCAAGGGTCAACATACCAGAGAGTAACAAAGCCAATTGATTTGGACCGTAGGTCGCATCATCCTTAAATAGAATCACATTGACTACCAATGCGAGTACAAGAAAGCCTAGTGGTATTAACGAAAGCACTAGACTTGGTTGCTTCACATCTTTGGCATTGGCAGATTCACTCATATTGCGCTCCTAGTTCGAAGAGGAATTTTATCATCTTAAATTTTTATAATTGTATTCGTCCACTGTCTAAATAACCCATGATATCCAGGTAACAAGCTACCGATTCATTACGAAAGTAGTTTTTTATCTGATTAATACTAGTGATTCTGAACAAGTCTAAATCATTACCCTCTACTCGACCGCCCTGCCAAGGGTAAACAAAACAAACTAAACTATTCAAATTCAAATCTCGAGCCACCATTAATCTTTGGCAACCCGTCTCAACTTGTAAACGGTCTGGATATGCTTGAACTAAGCATGGGTCCAAAACACCTTCGAGCCTAATATTTTGTAGTAATTTATTGTAGTCAGGGTTTGATTGAAACTTTTTAATCAATTGCGGAGATTCATCAAAGCTCAATTTGAGTTTATTAACGGCTATAGTTGTATAGAATAGGCTCAGATTATTCTCTCTTACCAAAATTTATCTCGCGCATTGTGTCCAATATCAGATACAGTTTTTGGTATGCCTACTTTATTAATACTTTTACTTATATCTAATAGTTGGTGCACTCTTCCAAACTCAGAATACCATAAAATTCCGACACGATTGAAAGTTCAAAGAGCTTATCACTTGATGCCGGGCGATCAAACTATGCAAGGTTTAATCAATCGCCGCTTTCCTGGTTTAGGAATAAGAACCTTACGTCCACGACCAAACTTCCCTAATGGCTATCAAAAACATATTGAAAGCCTGTATACGAATCATCTTAGAAATCAGAAAGTTAGACGATCAGTGGCTCACGAAAGTCGAAAGCACCTACGTAGGAAATTACCTCATCGACCCAACTCATTGAAACTAAGGTACTCCCCATACGTACAAAGTCATACCAAGAATCGTAAAGCGGACTCGCCCTTTTACTAAACTTTATGAATTCCTTCGCTATCCGTGTATTGTCGAAGCTTCTCTTTTAGCTCGATGATCTGATCATTAGCGCGCTTGAGACTAAAATGAGTATTGACTCTAGCCAAGAGCTCGACCATCTTGAAAGGCTTTGCAATATAATCTACCGCACCTTTTTCAAAACAACGATTAACATCATCTTCATCTGTCATTCCCGATAAAAAGATTACTGGTATATCCTTAGTAGATCGATTTGATTTTAACTCATCAATCACCTGCCAACCATCCATTTCAGGCATGCGTATATCCAAAAGGATTAAATCAGGTTGATCGTTATAAATCTTTTTCAGGCCTACTTTACCAGAACTAGCAAAAACAATTTCATAATTTGTGTGACGTAAAACCGTACCCAACATCTGTAGATTCGTTGGCTGATCATCGATAATTAAAATTGATCCATTCGGTTTTTGTTTATCCACAGAATTATTGCTCCTTGCGACATTATACTCCGACCCAGAAGCCGGTTGTGTAAGAATTTTTTATGACGACTTTCAAAATAGTTAGAAATAAATCTTAAATTGTTAGCTAAAGATCCTATATTTGATCAACGTAAAATTACGTTCAATATTAATTAATTCGAAACTGATCAGGGCATTTTGGGTATACTCGCATGATGTTTCAGATGCACCCCTTCACAATCTATTTGTTTATCTGGCTATTGTGTGTGCCAGCATGCTTTGCTTCGGACTCTGTTTCCAGCAGTTCAATAGACTTAGTAGATTACGTTCGTCGTTCAGAAACGCAGTACCTCGCTAAAACTAGTTATGCCATGATCGAAATGAAAATCGAACGCAGAACATGGAATCGTCGCATGGTTATGAAAAACTGGGGTGAAGGTCGTGACAAATTTCTAGCTAGAATTATAGAACCGCTCAAAGAGAGAGGTACTTCTACACTCAAGCTAAACGATAATATTTGGAATTATCTTCCTAAAATTGATCGTATTATGAAAGTGCCCTCTAGTCTTATGGGTGACTCTTGGATGGGTTCTCACTTTACTAATGATGATTTAGTCAAAGGTAATAAAATTGATCAAATGTACGATTTCAGTTTAATGAAGGAATCAGCTCAAAATATTTGGATTCAGGCTT
Source organism: bacterium (assembly GCA_036339875.1). Classification (GTDB taxonomy): domain Bacteria; phylum Muiribacteriota; class UBA6191; order UBA6191; family UBA6191; genus JAYZAC01. The sequence goes on from JAYZAC010000200.1 coordinate 13,792, forward strand.
TGCCAAAAGAAGATGCCGCAACCGTGTGGGGTAAAATTATCTATAACATGGAACGTGTTCGTAAAGTCGCAGAGACCGTTGAATACTTTGACGAAGATAACGAGCTAGTACGAACAATCAGCTTTCATGATATTAAGGAATTAGACGGTCGACACATACCAATGCGAATGATAGTTACTCCTGAAGATGAACCCAATGAATCTACTCTTATTTCATACAAAGAATTGACCTTTGATAAGCCATTACCCAAAGGACTCTTCTCTGTTCGTAATCTAAAGCGAAAATGATTAAATGCGGGGAAATGTAGGAGCACTTGAATGTTAATTCTGCGTTTGGCCTATCGTAATTTGTGGCGTGCGCCGCAGCGTACTCTGCTGACGATGGGTGCTATGACTACAGCTACTGCTGTCCTGATTCTCACATTATCTATCAACCTGGGATTCCTCTGGTCTATGATAATAACCACAACGGAGTATTATCATAGCCATATCCAGATTGTTAACCCTTTATACCAACAAGAATCTGATCTACATCATACTCTGACTGCTGATACATCAAATCTCAAAGATTCACAAAATAATCTTCTTGGCTTGAGTCCTAGACTGTTTGGTCGAATGTTGCTTCAAAAAGACTCTCCTAATTCGGAATCAAAGGGTAAAACCGTTGCTGCGGAAGTCCTAGGACTTGAGGTGAAAACTGAAAAGTCAGTGAGTCTGCTACTTGATTGTTTAGTCGAAGGATCAACATTAGCAGACAATGACCAAGGAATTTTACTGGGAGATCAACTGGCGAAGAGACTTGGCGTCTCTACGGGAGACAAACTTATTGCAATGGGTCAGGGGGCACAAGGTTCAGTAGCGTCAGCCATTTTTGAGGTACGCGGAATTTTTCATTCGGGTGATGCTACCAAGGATTTAAGTTTAGCCTTAACTAGCTTAAGTAATCTTCAGAATATAATAGGTCTACCTGAACAAGCGCATACTTGGATTGGTCGATTGTCCGGACCACTCGAGGCTCGAGCAGCAAAAGATAGACTTCAATTAGAAAATCCAAATCTTACTGTGGATTCTTGGCGTGAAAAATTACCACAATTAAGTCAAGTTATAGACTTCTGGGATATCAGTCAGCTTATCTTAATTTGTATTTTTTACTTTGCAGTAATTCTAATTGCAATGAATACTATGAGTATGGCCATACTGGAGCGCAGCCACGAGATGGGAGTTCTGAAAGCCATCGGACTTAAACAGTACCAGCTTTATTGCATGCTTTTTTTAGAAGGAACTTTAATGAGCTCTATAGCTGCTTTGGTAGGAGGAATTATTGGAATCAGCATCGCTCTTATTCTTTATCAGTATCCAATTGATCTGACCACCTATATGGGCGTTATTGAATGGGGAGGTAGTAGTCTAAAGCCAATGATCAGAGCATATCTAACTGTAGATAATGTTTGCCTACCAATTGTTCTTATGATGCTTTTAGGTGGTTTTACCAGCATTTGGCCGGCGTATAGGGTTTTAAGTAAACCATTGCACGCTGTTCTAGGAGAAAAACGCTGATGCTTATGAAATTAGGGTGGCGTAACCTTAAACGTAATTTCTGGAGAAGTCTGGTCAGCGTAATGGGAATTGCTGGCAGTGTTTTTATCTGTGTTTTTCTCGATAATCTTCAAACGGGTTCTTATCGTCAATTTGTGCGCAATGGAGTACGAAGTGCCAGTGGTCACATAACTCTGACTCACCAAAAATACCTTACCCAAAAAGAAACTGAGTATCGAATTAAGCTATCAGACTGGGAGAACAGAATTTACGCCCTGGATAATGTGGAACGCGTTTCGCCAAGATTAACGATTCCTGCGTTAGCTCGATCTTCTCGTAATAGCGAGGGAGTTGCACTTTTAGGACTTAGATTGAGCAAAGATATCGATCAAAATCCTTTATTAAAATCGGAATTTCTAAAAGAGGGTTCGTGGCCCCGACCTGGCAAAAAGAAAGATGCTGTTATTGGTAATGATCTTGCCAAATATCTCGGTCTCAAGATTGGTCGAAAATTTGTTGTAATGGCGCAAGGTTCTGACGGTGAAGTAACCAGTAAATTATTAAAAGTAAGAGGTATTCTTAGAACTGGAATGCGACTGATTGATCGTAATACTGTGATTACCCAATTAGAATCAGCTCAGGATTTAATTAAAGCGCCAAACGAAGTGCATGAAATTGCCGTATTACTCAAAGATAATATTCATCTATCCAATGAATTAAAAAGGTTGCAGGACTGGGTCTTGCCCGACCATGAGTCGGGTCTTAGAGCTGTGAGTTGGAGAGAATCACTGCCTCAACTAGTCAGTTTGATTCAACTTGATCGCTACAATGGTATGTTGATGGCAACTTTTCTACTAATCATTGTTGGAATTGGATTAATTAACTCATTGGTTATGAGTGTGATGGAGCGTAAGCGCGAAATTGGACTTCTACAAGCACTAGGACTAAAGTCAATAGCCGTCCAGAAAATGATCTTTGTAGAAGGTCTTTTTATGGCCATTATCGGAAATTTGATTGGTCTAATCTTTGCTATTCTATTGAGTCTATATACGAGTACATATGGTATTGATTTTAGTGAAATGGTTAGAGAGGCTAGCGTAGCAGGTGTGACTATAGATACTGTGGTATATACAGCTTGGAATCCCACAGGTACTCTAACAATATGCATCATTATGACAGTTACAACTCTTCTGGCATCTTGGTATCCCGCTCGTATGGCTGCCAAGGTACAACCAGCTAAAGCGATGAGTTAGGAGCTATATGCAAACACAAACTATCGTACAATTAGAACAGGTCAGTCGCCATTATCAAGATGGGCAATCGGTTGTTCACGCAGTCGACTGCGTTGACCTTGATATCAACAAGGCAGAGTTTGCTGTTTTATCGGGACCATCAGGTAGTGGTAAAACTACAATGCTAAACCTTATCGGCGGGCTAGATATTCCCAGTATGGGTAGAATTAAAATTGAAAATCAAATTACCAGTGACCTCAGCCAAAATCAATTAACAGAACTTCGACTGCAAAGAATTGGATTTGTATTCCAAGCCTATAATCTGCTGCCAGTACTCACAGTATATGAAAATGTACAATTAATTCTACAATTTCAAAAAGTAGATTCTGAGAAACATGAAGAGTTAATTGTACCCCTTCTAAGAGATCTTGAAATACTAGATTTAAGAGATCGATTTCCAGCGCAATTATCAGGCGGTCAACAACAACGAGTGGCAGTTGCTCGGGCGCTATGTGGCAAACCAGCTTTAATATTAGCGGATGAACCTACTGCTAATTTAGATTCGAGTACCTCAGCTAATTTATTAAGTTTAATGCGTCGCCTAAACCAAGAACAGGATGTAACATTTTTATTTAGCTCGCATGACCCTGATGTGGTTGATATCGCAAAACGAGTAATACATATGAAAGATGGAAAGATTCATGAGGATATACACCGCGATTAAATTCATAATCTATTATTTATGTTTTGCATTTATAATCTATCAAAACCTGTTAAGTTTAGAGCAGGGTAATGTATTACGTACTACGTATCAGTTTTCTCGATGGCCTTCTGAATTAACTCCTCACAAGAAAGGATCATTTCATAGCAGTCAATGGAACCTCCGTCATTGGTTGAAAGATTCAGAAGAATTTCATGAATGGTCTTGGGAATTCGCATTTGAAACTAGCAGCAGTTTCCAAAGCCTAGCTGGAGCAGGTTTTCAAAATACCACAGAGTCACCCCTACGCCTGTTTGATATGCATAGTGAATTCAGAAATAGTACTACCTCAAAACAGACAATCTCCATCGATCGCTTTTGGTATCACTGGCGTTATAAAGATTTTGACATAACATTGGGTAGGCAAGCCATAGGTCTTGGCACATCTCATTTTATAAGTGTGTTAGATATCATGGCTCCTTTTGTGCCGGGTACTCTAGATTCTACTTACCGCCCAGGTGTAGACGCTATAAGAATACAAACTGCCTATGGTGAGAGTGGCGAACGAGATTTTATTGCGGCTTTTTCACCTGAAGAATCAATGCATTCTTTTTTGTATAGACAAAGATTGCTGCGGGGTAACTATGACTTTGAAAGTATAATTGGTCGCGTCTATGAACGAAATTTTTTAGGTTTTGGCTTTGAGGGCTCCAAGGGAAGGGTTGGTCAATGGGGAGAGCTAGCATTTTTTGAGCGTAAAAATTCAGAAATGCTTCGTACTGGTTCAGAAAAATTCGCGTTTTCTGCGGTTTTTGGTTTGGAATATTTTTTAAGCGATGGACGTGAATGGGGAATTTCATATTTTCATCAAGATTTCGGTGCGAGTGATGGATTACAACGCTTAAATTTAATAACTGAACCCATTGCAAATCAAGGTTGGTTGACACTAAGTGGTAGGAACTATGCTCACTTAAGATTCTCGCATTTGATAAGACCTCTTGTGAAAGCAAACTATAACGCAGTATTTAATCTTCAAGATAGCTCAGGATTTTATCAACCGCGAGTAGATGTAAACTTAAGAGATAATATTAATCTCTCCATATTCGCCTGGATTACGTCGGGAAAATCTAGCTCCAATCAAATTGTAAGCAGTGAATTCGGTTCTATGGCAAATGGTGTAGGTCTATTTCTACAGTATTATTTCTAGACGTTTACTTGACCCACATAGATTACACTGCCATATTTGTGTAATGAGATTTTTTCTCTCTTTATTTTATATTATGACTCTGAATTCGTGTTTTGCAGCAACTCTTGTTTGGGTTGGCCCTCCAAAAGATCCCACCACTGAAAGTCTTTTAATGTCACTAGCTCAATATAAAATCAAATTGGTACATGTTATACCTAACCGCAAGCTTAACTCTTTAGAGGCGCTCTTAAAGGATCTATATCAGCAACTCAACAAACATACAAAATCTGAAACTGCCATTGCTTATGCTGGTTATCGTCAAGATGGTTTCTTAGCCTATTTACTGCATGAAAAAAGTCCAACTCCTAACAAAACCTTCGCATTAGGTAGTTTTTCAACCGCCATGGAATTAGTAAGGTTAGGAATGGATTCTATCAACGACCCGCATACACGTAATAATTACAGACGTATTACCGGTGAATATGAAAAACTCTTATTTTGTCGATTATCAAAATGCCTAAAAAAGGCTCACAAATATAGCCCGGGTAACTTGTATCGATCGTTTAATCCTCGACCACCACTGCTTTTAGTTCAAGGCGACAGTGACCCTTTCATGCCATTAAAGCAAATGACTCGTTACCTAACAAATAATCCACTACTAAGTATAGAGAATTTTATAATTCCAGATGGAACTGAAGATAGTCGAACTGCAAGAACTCTGCATCGATTTACATATTTCTTAGGACAATCACTGCAAAAATTTTTAGATAAGACAGCCAATCGAAACGCTCCCGAAAATAGTCCATTTGTGAATTAATATGACTTGTTATTTATGTTCTCAAAATCTGGACTCTGAATCGCATACCTCTAATGGTATGACCATTTGCGGCAAATGTATAAAACGATTTGGTATTGTGAAAGAAGAATGGAACCCTGCATTTATGGAGGAGCTTCGTTCCGTAGTTTTTGGTTATAAAACTAATTATCGCTGCCCCCAATGTTGGGAATCAGTTCGCTTTCGAGGTATTTATCCCAGAGTATTACAATGTCAAGAAACCAAACAATTAGTTCACAAAGAATGCGGTAAATTTGACTCTAATGGAAGATTTTTAATGCTCAACGAGTACGTTCAAGTTCAGGGCGAGCAAGCACCGGATGCGCCACCCAATGATCGTTGTAAAGCCTGCCATAGTCCCGTCGACACTGAAGGTGATAAACGATTCAACAATCATTTAATTGAGTGTATTCACTGTTCCACAGGGCTTTGTTCTAGATGCTGTCGCGATAGCACCATTGTTGACGGCAAAGTAGTTATCTGCACAGTTTGCCCAGCGGCTAAACCAGAAGGTATCATATCTAGAGTGTACAAAAAACTTACGGGCCGCCAATAAGCAAAAAAATGAGTAATTCCACAATCTGGTGTGCGCCATGACTGTCAGGAAACGTTATAGATACTATAAGATCTCTTCAAGTTTTAATTGATAATCTCAATGCTGTAGGCAGAGATGTACAAGGTCTACATGAGTGCCTAGAAAAGGCTAATTTTGGATTAGATGAATTAAAGAGTTTTCTATATTTTGAAATTGGTAGCTACACCCGAAATCTTATTTATCGCAATGAATATTATGAGATGATGGCAATTTGTTGGGGCATAGGGCATCACACACCGATTCACGATCATAATGGCCAAGAAGGTTGGATCAAAGTTATTGATGGAATGGTAGAAGAATCTCTCTATAAAGTGAACATGATCGATGAGGATTCATTCACGGCAGAACTACTCAAAGCTGATCAATTCACAAAAGGTGCAGTGAGCCATGTTAATGACGAAATTGCTTTTCATAGTATAAGAAATCTCAACCAAGGTCGCTCAGTTACATTACATCTCTACAGTTTACCAATTAATCAATGTCATATTTATGATACTAAATCAGGTAAACGAGGGGTGAAAATCATGAGTAATTACACTGAATATGGGATCAAGATTTCATGAAAGAGTAAGAGGCCGCCACCCTGACGGCCCCATGCAGTTGAACGTTTGCTAACTACCTCCCTAGTGCAGTTGCTAGGTCAGGGATTTCTTCACTCCCTGAAGTATCGGCGGAAGCGACGCGACGCTCCCGAATCTTATCCCGTTCTTTGGCAGGGTCTAGATCCGCTGCGAAATTATCAAATGTTTGTACTGCGTTTTTACTTTCGTTGTTAGCAAGAATAACGGTTCCAGTGGCTGTTATAAGATCATCTTTGGTTTGAGTATCTGTGCTGTTGGCGTCAGTATCTGTAGACACATCGTTATCCTTATCATCAGCGTCATCATTATTATCTTTATCTTTGGTATCATTTACATCAATGTCCTGATCGTTAGCATTATCTTGATCAACTTCAGCTTGCTCGTTATTATTTACGTCAGTGTTTTCTGTGTTTTCGATATTATCAACTACTGCACCATCATTCTGATCTGCATTGTTAATCTGATCTAAGGTTACGTTTGGGTCGATGTTTTGACCAAATGCGGGTTGACCCTCGTTCATATCTTGATCAGCCATCATTTGTGGTTCCTCAATTTGTTGCTCGTCTTGAGGGTCACCAGCTGCATTACCGCCCATATTTCCACCACCACATCCTGTAATAACAACT
>JAYZAC010000201.1:0-21697 GCA_036339875.1 bacterium
GATTGTATATTGGTCGAGGACTTAATATTTAAGTAAAAAGATGTAATTTGGAGCTTTGATTTAAGGGTATTTTTGAACTATAATGTTGACTTCGGTAACAACTCTGATACCTTTCTCCTAATCTCATGGATATCACTATAAGCTTAACGCTAATTATCGCACTTAGTCTGATTAGTCAATGGATCGCCCTCCGCGTGGGGTGGCCACCCATATTACTTTATCTATTGCTTGGTTTAGGTCTGGGGCCAATTTACGGGGTAGTACAGCCTGATGTGCTACTTGGAGATCTTTTATTCCCTTTCGTTTCACTTAGTGTTGCGATCATATTATTTGATGGAGGACTCCATTTAAAGTTTGACCAATTAGGCTCCTTGAAAAGTTTAGTATTCAGACTATGCACCATTGGAGCAATCACTAACGCAGTCATTTGTGCATCTCTTGCACACTACATTCTCGGATTTCCATGGGTTTTATCGTTTGTTGTGGGAGCAATGTTAATCGTTACTGGACCTACAGTCATTGCACCCATGTTGCGTCAACTGAGACTGAATCATAATTTATCGAGTGCTCTCAAATGGGAAGGTATTGTTACGGACCCGTATGCAGCAATAGTAGGAGTTTTCTTTGTTAACGCTATCATGTATCCAGAAAAAACAGCCAGTATTACTAATCTAGTAGGTCATATCGTCGGTTGTATTGGATTAGGAATTATTGGGGGACTATTAGCTGCTTATATATTATTAAAGCTTATTGAAAAAGAAGCTATTCCTGTTGCTGTAGAAGTTCCAATTACAATGGTATTCGTTCTGATAACATTTGTTGTATGTAACCATTATCAACATGAATCAGGACTCGTAGCTGTTACAGCTATGGGTATGCGAATGGCCAATCAAGATCGAGTAAATGTTAATAAAATAATTATTTTCAAATCAGAATTACAGATTATTCTGATTCCAATTCTATTTACATTGCTAGCTGCGCGTTTGCAATGGTCAGAAATCAGTCAGATAAATGTTGAAATGGCCGTATTTCTTATGGCGACTATTTTTGTAGCCAGACCGATAGCGATTGCCATTGCGACAGCTGCTCAAGGCATTCCATTTAAGGAAAAAGTTTTTCTAGCTTTTTTTGCACCCAGAGGAATTGTTTCAGTTGCTGTGACTTCTTTGTTTGCACTTGAGTTAAGTCGTGTAAACTACCCATACTCTAATGCGTTTTTATCTACGATGATTTTAACTATTTTGGGTACAGTGGTGATATACAGTCTTCTATCACAGGTCATGACTCGACTAATGGATGTTAGAGAAACAGATCCAAATGGAGTTTTAATTGTTGGTAGTAATATTTTTTCTCGCCAGCTAGCCCTATTATTGGAGAAATTTAATGTACCTGTGACTTTAATGGATACTGACCGTCAACAAGTGCTAGAAGCTCGTATGCAAGATCTTGAAGTAAGGCATGTACGTGAAATTTCGCAAGGATTAGTAAAACAATTTGATTTTCGTAATAAGGGAATTTTATTAGCCATGACTAATTCGGGAGCAGTCAATCAACTTGTTTGTTCCATATTTAAGGATCAATTTATTGATGGTCGAAGATTTAGTTTGGAATGTTCCAGGCCAAGTATTTTTGGGCCTGAAAGTCTGAAGGATCGAGCTGGATTCACACTTTTTCAGGAAGGTGTTCAATATGAGTATTTAGTAGCTCATATTGAAGCTGGGGCTCAATTAAAGGCAACCAGAATTACAAAAGAATTTTCAATTGAAAAATTCATTGAAAAATTTTCTCAAGAGGCAATTCCGTTATTCAAGATGATGGATAACCACAAGTTAGATCCCGTGAGTCGCCAGAATGCTACTCTGGAAGGTTCTGATTACACGTTGATCAGTTTGATACTGAGTAATGAAATAACGCCTATTTTGCACGGTGAAGAATTGAGTAAAAATTTGTTTGGAGTTGAACCGATTAAACCAGGAATTCAATTCACACCCTAAAAAAAATCATACTAGCGAGCAGTGTCAGGCTATCATTCTGTTTTGTGTGGACTGCCTACTTTGTTCAATGACTTTTAATACACCATCCCAGAATGTTATACGAGCCTTAATCGCTTCTTTACATGCATCTTGAGCTACATCAATCTGTTTCTCGTCGCGTTCGCAAAAGTGATCTACCAATTGCTGCGCAAAGTGAGAGTGTTCTCCACCATCAAGTTCTGTGTGGCGTTCAAGATAGTAATAAAAATGTGGTGCCTGTTGCCTCGAAATTCCCAAACGGTTGAGTACCGATGAAAACATTCCGGGTATAATTTTTTCGCGTCCATAAGCAAACCAACATGCTATTACTAACGGATTCTGAGCTGATATCGTGTCGAATGTTCGGTTCACAAATTGAGTCGACGGATTCTTGGGTAGCTTCTCGACAGCTTTAGTGACTCCCTGTCTCCTCACAATCTCAATAAAATCTGTGATGTGATCCACTGATATTTTTAATTCCTTCATTGCATCTAAGTACAAATCAAAATGACTACAACTACCAGTTCCGGACATATCGACATCTGATTCTTCGGATAAGACTATTTCATTGATCGCTTTCACAACTGAATTTTCTGTGCTGGGTACCCATGGTATGGTACAAGGAGCAACGAAGGATTGGACGCTCTTGACTAGAGACATGAAATCCCAAACTGCGAATACATGATGACGCATGAATACGGACAAGGCATGTTTGTCATCAAGCGCAGAAAATACTGGATGTTCCTGTACTTGTTGCATTAGCTCCTTTACTTCATGATCAGGAGCAAACGTTTTAAATTTAGTAGATTTAACAATATTCATAATCTTTATCACCGACCATATACTATATATATCAAAAACGCTTTAATTAAAACGATTGAACCAATATGGCAGTTTAACTCGGTTTTACAATTAAGTTAATCAGTTTACCCTTAACAAATATTTGTTTTATTATTTGCATACCCTCAAGGTGTTTTTGGACTTTCGTCGAATCTAAAGCTACGTTGAGAACTTGATCTTCGGTAGAACTTGCCGATACAGTTACTTCATCTCTTCTTTTGCCGTTGATCATAACGGCCATTTTTATTTCGTCTAGTTGTAAGAACTGATTATCATGCGCCGGAAACTTTTGATTAAAAATACTTTGTTGTTCACCACTAAGTTGCCACCATTCTTCACAGAAATGAGGCATGAAGGGGCTTAAAAGCACCAAAAAGGTTTTCAGTGTTTGTTGCATAAGAAAATTGTTAATCGTTTCAGCAGTAGAATTATTTTCATAATCTGTAATTGCGTTATAAAGCTCCATTAATCTTGCAATGGATGTGTTAAACATAAATCGCTGAGTATCCTGATTAACCCCCTTGATGGAATTATGTAAAACATATAAAAGTTTTTTATCAGCAGATGAATAAGATTGTTCCGGTAAGCTGCTTGTTAACAGTTCAACTTTTTCTTCCATTAGTCTTGCACAACGCTCAGCAAATCTAGAGGCCGATTTGAATCCACCTTCGCTCCAAGGCCCGCCTTCTACATAATTAAATCCGAAGCATAGATACAGCCTGAGAATATCACTTCCAAAATTCTCAACATATTCATCCGGTGAAATAGCATTCCCTTTAGATTTACTCATTTTTTGCATATCTGGTCCGAGAATCATGCCTTGATGAGTGAGAGATGTGAATGGTTCGGCAGTAGGAACATAGCCTAGATCGTGCATGACCATATTTACAAAACGAGCATATAGTAGATGCATACAAGCGTGCTCTGGACCTCCAACGTATTTATCAACCGGTAACATTTTATAAGTAATATCCTTATCGAATGCCTGTGCTTGATTGTGAGCATCTGGGTATCGCATGTAATACCAACTAGAACAAACAAAAGTATCTAAAGTATCTACTTCACGAGTAGCTGGACCACCGCACTTTGGACAAGTTGTATGATAAAACTCTTCACAGTTGCGTAAAGGAGATTCTCCAGTTGGTTTGAACTCTACATTTTCAGGTAATAAAACTGGTAATTGATCTTCAGGTACTAATACTTCACCACAATTAGGACAATTTATAATTGGAATTGGAGCGCCCCAATAACGTTGCCTTGAGACTAACCAGTCTCTAAGTCTAAAATTTACCTTCTTTTGACCTTTACCATTAGATTCCAAATCATTGGTAATTTTAGTTTTCATTTCTAGCGAATTCATTCCGTCATATTTTCCAGAATTGAGAACTATACCGGGTTCAGTATAAGCAGATTTAAGTGTGCTAGAAAGTTCAGTATTTGGTTCTTGAATTACTTTTCTGCAAGGCAGATTAAAGGCTTCTGCAAATGCAAAATCGCGTTCGTCGTGACCAGGTACCCCCATCACTACGCCAGTACCATAAGTTACTAAAACGTAATCACTAATCCATATGGGAATCTTTTCTCCATTTACTGGGTTAATTGCATATGCTCCGGTAAAAACACCTGTTTTTTCTTTAGCAGTAGACAAACGATCTACCTCTTTCATTTTTGCGGTTTGTTCAATATAGTCTTGAACAGAATCGCGTTGCTCATCAGTAGTTATTTCCAATACTTTTTGATGTTCGGGAGCAAAAGTTACATAAGTAACACCGAAAAGAGTATCTGGGCGAGTAGTAAATACTTTGAAATTCCAATCATGGCCTTCCATGGCAAATTCAATTTCGGTACCCTCGCTACGACCAATCCAATTGGATTGCATTGCTACAGTTTTACTTGGCCAATCAAGGGTTTCTAGATTGTCTAAAAGTTTTTCAGCATAGTCAGTTATTTTAAAAAACCATTGAGCTAGATTTTTTTGAACCACTTCATACCCGGTACGTTCATCTTTACCATCAATAACTTGTTCGTTAGCTAGTACTGTATTTAAGCCCGGACACCAGTTAACTGGTGCTTCTTTTTTATATGCAAGACCATTTTTATAAAGAGTGGAAAAAATCCATTGAGTCCATTTGTAATAATCTGGTTTAGAGGTATCTACTTTGTAATTAAAATCGTAGCTAACTCCCATTTTTTCGAATTGTTCAAGCATGTAATTGACGTTTTTTGTTGTGGATATATCGGGATGAATTCCATGTTTAATTGCGTAATTTTCAGCAGGCAGACCAAAGGCATCGAAACCCATGGGAAAAAAAACATTTTTACCCTGCATTCTTTGATAACGTACCCATGTATCCATTAACCCGTACTGATACCAGTGACCCATGTGTAATCGATCACCCGAAGGGTAAGGAAACATAACTAGCACATAGTATTTATCTTCCATAGCGTTTACATCTACGGTATTAGATTCATCATTGGCCCAGTTACTGCGCCACTTAGCCTCATTAGCAATAAAATCGAAACTCATGGGTACTCCTAAAAAAGTCGCGCTAAGTGTATCAAACACTCATTTTTTGGGATAGAGGAATAGGAAAACTAAGATTTTATAAATTGTATTTTATGTACTACGGATCTACTTCTTCTTTGCGAAAACGTTATTAAATCAGGATTGAAAATCCTACTTGTTTATTAACTTCCTGTCATACGAATAAAACTCTTCAGTTTTGATTGATTATATAGTGATTTTCGAATTGAAGGTCCATTTTGATGGTATTAGAAGACGTATTTTAGGTTTTTATCGTAGCTAAAGCAAGTTACTCGATATTACCAGATTTTTCCCATAAGCAGATAAACAAAGCAAGTGCTACGACAAATGAAATAAAAATTGCTGGAGGTGTTATATAAAATATTAATACGACACCTACACCTGGTGATAAATTACCAGGACGGCCCCACACATCATATAGATTATATATTCCCCAAAGTCCCCATCCAGAACTAACAATTACTAAACAAAATGCCAAGAAAGCGTTTACAAAAATGTACAGGCTAGTGGATATTTTCTTTTGAAACTTAGATGAGATCAATCCAATTATGATAAGTATTCCAGCGAAAATGAGTTGCAGAGAAATTAGGATTAATCCGAGCCAATAGCAGGTCTGTTGTGGGTTAGGCAATATTGTTGCGCAAAATAACCAATTTATTGCTCTATTTAAGTACACAAATATTACGGGATTATAAAAGACAACAAAAAAGAGACCAAATGCCGTTTGATAATTCAGATATTTTTTATTGAAAAGTTTATCAAGACAAAATGTAAGACCTTTTATAGCAAATTCTACTACTATTATTGGTAATGCCATGAAAAAAATTAAAAACAGCAGATTATCCATCAACATAACTCCTTTATTTTTACATGGATGATATTGACTTATCTCAACCAATTGTTAGTAAATACTAACATATAATTTTGAATAGTGTCAAGAGTTTGGAAAATCTTAAATCTGTCTGTGTTAATGCAACAAAGTTCTGGTTGAGGCGTAGATACAGTTGAGTTCTATTGTATGAGTATTCTTCTACACATAATCAAAGCGTTAAAACTGTTTCTATTCGTAATGGGTTGGAACTCATTTGCGCAGCCCGATTGGGAAGGAATTTCTAATACTCAAATTTCAGTAAAATCGTCTGAAAATTCTACTGAAAGTATTACATCAAGGCATTTATTCAAGGGTCTACCCGTTATCAAAGATGACTTGTGCAAGGACTATAAGATTCTTAATAACGATGGCTATATAGTTGGATTTTGCGATTCAAGAAATATTGCTTTATGGTCAGCTTATCGAATGTTTAAAATTGACTCTATCAGTTCGCCACCTGAAAGGCCGCCGTACAAAGGTGATGACCGGGTAAGTTTGGTATTAGACCCAAAGTTCTATTCGAAAACAGGCTATGATGCGGGACATTTGGCACCGAATGCTGGCATTTTTAATCGTTATGGTCGTAATGCTCAGGTTGAAACATTTTTATTAACTAACTTTGGACCACAAACTACACGGTTAAACCGAGGTCCTTGGAAAAGTGTGGAGTACCGAGTTAATCGATGGTGGGCTCAAGCGTATGAAGAATTATGGATTATTACGGGGCCAGTTCTGCGAGATGGTTTACCTCTTTTGAAAGACACAATTCCAATAGCGGATCATTATTTTAAAATACTACTAGATAGTGATGGCGAAGCATTACGTTCAATGGCGTTTATTATGCCAAATAAAGATACGATGGGCTCAATCATGGATCAATTTTTTGATACCAGTTTACAATCTGAGAGCGAGATACCTGCTTATCGAGGCATGAAGGACGATCTTCTAGAAGTATTCATAAGCCTGGAATTAGAAAATTTTCTGGTAAGTATTGATGAAATTGAAAAGAAGACAGGTTTGGATTTTTATTCAGTATTAGAAGACGATATAGAATTCGAATTGGAGAAGAATGTTTCTGGAGAAATTTGGCCGAAACCTTCAATGGGCTCTGAGGAAAATATTTCAGATAAAAACTTAGGTTCCAGTACTCAAAGCCAGTAAAATACAATCTACTGAATCGCCTTTAAATTTGGGCTTTGAGTCCTCTTCAATTTTAATCAATAATTCTGCATCCGCTAAAGCATAAATATGACCTGACCCATGAAATTTAACAGGTACAACTTGACCATGATCATTCAAACGACCCGGAATAAAGGAAGTAAAGTTTCTTTTCTGAGGTTTTAAATTGTTAGCTAAAATTAACTGAATCGTTTTCGCTTTATCGCGAATTTGTAGAAAGGGTTTAACTAACACAAGAAAACAAGTTAGTGCTGCAACAGGACTACCCGGTAAAACGAAAACTCCGCGCGTCCCAAAACTCCCGTAACTTACTGGCTTACCTGGTCTCATCTTAACGCCTTCGAAGACGAATTCCACACCGATGCGCTTACATACTGGTTTTACATAATCAAATTTACCTTTAGATGCGCCTCCAGTTATTAGCACTACATCATTTTCTTCTAGGGCGTGATGTAAACGTTCTTCTAAAGTTACAGGATCGTCAGGCACAATGCCATAGTCAGTCACCTTGCAATTTAATTCTAGAACACATGACTTAAGCATAACTGCATTACTATTGCGAACTTGCGATGGATTAGTTGGTTGATCGATTTCAACTAATTCTTGGCCCGTACTTAAGATTCCGATATGTATCGATTCGAACACGGGAACCTTAATAATTCCCAGGGCAGACAATAGGCCTGCATGAGCAGAATTCAGCTTTTGTCCTACGGAAATAATCTTATCGCCTTTGGTAAAATCTTCTCCTTTCTTGAGAATATTTTCAGCATCTTTATTTTTAATAATGATTTTATTTTGATTTAATTCACAAAATTCCTGACGAACAACCTTAATAGTATTTGCGGGAATACTTGCACCCGTCATGACTTGAAAACATTGATTTGAGCTGAGTTGATGATCATGAGTTTGGCCTGCAGCAATTACTCCTACTAAGTCATATTCACAATGTCCCTCTTCGGCAATTGCAAAGCCATCCATAGCAGATTTATCAAAAGCAGGGTAATTCTCGGGTGCTTCGATATTTTCAGCAAGAATATGACCCTTACATGATTCCACAGGTAATTGATGAACGCGCCTTATCCAACGCTTTGATTCAGTTTTCAGTAGTTTAGTAACTTTTGTGTAATTGATCATAATTGCCTAGTTTAATTTACAAATACCTTCAATTGTAAAGACTTCACATTAAAAGTTTTACACAGCTATTACATTCATCTGACAACCTATATTGAATTACAGGTCAACATAATGGGGAACTACTTAAAAGGAGAACAGAAATGGCCTATAAAAAGTGTTTCAGATGTGAGCGTAGTTATTCGAATAGACGTGAATTTGTGCAAGACACAGGGTTTGTAGGTTTGCAAAAGTTAAGTAGAAACACATACAGCGATAAGGCTTTAGAGCTCAGAAATTGCGCTTGTGGTAGTACGCTGGCGCACCTGTGGCAACTAGACAAAGTACGCAGCTATAAACAAATAAGGAGATTATTATGAAGCAAGCTGGAATCCGTTTTGTATTATCACTACTATTAATAAATTTCATTCATTCTAACCCTTTTGTAGATCGTAATACGATCAGCAAAATAGTTGAAAATCGAAGTAAGTCGGTGGTCAATGTTAGTGCTAAATTTAGAAGAAATACGAATAACTACAAGCGTATTCCCGGCATGTTCGGTTATTTTTTTCATCCGCCCATACAACCACGAACGAAGGCGGGTGAAGGTAGTGGTGTAATTACAAGTCGAGATGGATTAATATTAACAAATAGTCATGTAGTTAATGAGGCAGACGAGATAGTAGTAACTTTGGCTGATGGGCGTAAGTTCAATGCTACTTTAGATAACCAAAATCCCGTTGTAGATTTAGCTTTACTACGAATTGAGGACGCTTCTTTTAATGGTAATCTTAGTTCGGAATACGTAGCTGCTCTAGGTAATTCTGATGATCTGAAAGTGGGCGAATGGGTTATCGCAATTGGTTCACCATTCAGTTTGGAGGGTACTGTCACAGCAGGAATCGTATCAGCGAAAGGAAGAAATCTGGGGCAATCTAAGAGCTTAAATTATGGTAATCTTATTCAAACTGACGCATCTATAAATCCAGGTAACAGCGGTGGTCCGTTATTAAATCTTGATGGAAAAGTTGTAGGCATCAACACAGCTATTAATCCCAACGGTCAGGGTTTAGGTTTTTCAATTCCTATAAATTTAGCTCGTCGAATGATTTCTGATGTAGAACAGTTCGGAGAAATTCAGCAATCATGGCTGGGTGTTGCTGTGCAAGATGTTACCCAAAATATTGCAGCGTATCTAGGTTTAGATATTCCGAAAGGTGCTTTGATTCAAAAAGTTATTGATGGTACACCAGCTCAAGAGGCAGGTCTAACAGCGGGTGATGTTATTCTTAAGGTGAATAGTCTTGAAATTAAAGATAAAGATCAACTCATATATAGAATACAAGAAATTCCTGTCGGAGAAACCATCAATCTTCAAGTGAGTCGACGCGGTAATATAATAGCGTTAAAGGCAAAATTAGCTCAAAAAAAAGACTATAATAAAATAAGCCGATTACCTAACAAATCAGGCATCACGACTGCTAGTATAAATAAAGAAGATCGGAAACGTTTGGGGCTACATTCAGAAACCAAAGGAGTTGTTGTTAAGAGTGTCAGACCGTCAAGTTTTGCAGATAAAGTTGGATTCGAGAAAGATGATGTGATTTTACAAATCAATCAAGTCTCAATAAAAAGTGGATCAAGAGTGAAGAGTTTGATAACAGAATATTTAGGCGATCAATCTTCAAGTTTTCTTGCAATGATTATTAGGGAAGGAAAAATAAAATATTTAGAGGGAGACAAGGAGGGGTCTTAAACGTATACGTAAATTAATATGCCGAATTGGGATCAACTCTTATTGTGGCATTCAATTTAAATTGTGAGCCATCGAAAATAATTGAAGCTCCTTCTAATTGACTTACTGATTGAGGAAATAAACTTATATCAACATTTGGTAAGCAAGCTAGGATTAACATTTCAACAGCACCTGCATGAGAAACAAACAATGCTCGATGGTCTGGTTCTAGGTTTGTGAGACAGGCGCGAAAAAAGAGCTCATATCTTTGACGGCATTGATTTACTTGTGGAAAATTTTTAATAGCCGCTTTAAATGCATGGAATCCGGCAGAATATGGAACTAAAACTTGAACTTCTTTGGGTAAAAAGCCTAAGATTTCATTAGTTTCTGTGATAGCAGAACCCAAGGCTACTGCAGTTTCCATCGCTCGTTGAATTGGGCTTGTAATTACTAAATCGAAAGGCTTTTCATTTTGTGATTTAGCTAATTTTATGCCTGTATTGCTTAAGTGCTTACTGGCTCCTTGTATACTATGACGACGAATCTGAAATTCAACCATGATTGTATCAGTATAATAGATTGACATGCGCTGGTCAGTGATTCTTATTTTACTATGCTTATTTTT
This sequence comes from bacterium, assembly GCA_036339875.1. Classification (GTDB taxonomy): domain Bacteria; phylum Muiribacteriota; class UBA6191; order UBA6191; family UBA6191; genus JAYZAC01. The sequence goes on from JAYZAC010000201.1 coordinate 10,921, forward strand.
TCTGGGATTATCGCTACATACCCAGAGTCAACTGGTATCTACAGGAACAGTTGATCAACGAACGGTTACAAAAATTCAGCAATTGAAAACTGATTTCATTAACACTAATGAACCTTTGCATACTTTTCATATTACAGAGTTATCACAAGCTAGAATTGATCCGGTATTACTAGATCCTGGAAGTAATCTACCTAGAACACATCGTTATCCTTATCGAGAGATTCAAGCACTATTTCAAGGGATGCAAACTTGTAGGTTTCCACGTTCAGTAAGTCTCGAGAACATAGAATTGAGAAAAGCCATGTTTTGGCACCAATACATCTGCGGAAAGTTACCGGGATTACCAAAAAGATTTTTTCTTACTCGACCTTTGATACATCCCTTAGGTAGTTCTTATGTTTATCTTGCCTATAAGTCTGCGATTCCCGCATTTAAAGAAATTGGATTTTTGGATACTCATAAACCTTATATGCATCTACAGGAGATGAGCAATCTACCCTCTGGGTTGAGTCTAAGTAAGTCGGAGCAGGTGATAATGGATCTTGATCCAATTCAGCTCGAACATTACTTTCAGGCCGCACCAACAATTTTGACAAAAAATTTCATATTGATGAATGATGATAAAGAACCAAGTCCATTACCTAGATATCGAGTATATGATCGTCTAGCTTGGGAAGAATTTTGGCTAAAAAGTCGTTTTCGAACTCAATACGCGAACGATGATTACGCTATTTATCAGCAAGGTAATTTGGCGTGGACAATGAATCGCAATAAACTAGAAAGTAAATCCCAAAAATACAATTTATATGCAGGAAGTTCAGCAATTCTATTGGCATTAAATATTTTGTTCATCCTCTACAGAGAAATACGACGTAAAGTTACCGAACAGCAAGAACGTCTTTTTATATTACAGACTCTTACCCATGAATTACGCACACCAGTTGCATCTATGAAACTGAATTTGGAGCCATTTCGTCGCAATTTTGATCACCTAGCGCCGGATGGACAAAAGGCTTTCTTAAGAATGACTGAGGGCGTTCGACGCTTGAATCATGTAATTAAAGCTTCTAGTCAATATTTACAAAGTCATACTGAAGAAGGTCAAATGAAGTTTCAAATGGACGCAGTTCATTCTGTCAACGAACTAGCGGCCTATATAGTTGAGGATTTTGTAAGTGACCATGTCGAGATTAAGCTAATTGAAACAGATCAGGATTTATCACTGTATGTGGATGTGTATTGGTTGAGTATGTGTCTAAAAAATTTATTTAAAAATGCTCAAAAGTATGGAGTTGCTCCAATACAACTGAAAGTAATTTCGAGAGGTGTAAAGGAAGTAGGTTTTGCAGTAATTGATCAAGGACAACTCGAACTGAGTACCTTAAAAGGATTTTTGAGTCCATTTCAGAGACAGTCAAAAGAAGAAGGTTTGGGATTAGGCTTAACTTTAGTGAATCGAATTGCTAAAAAGATGGGCGGACGATTAGAAGTAAAAGCAAGACCGACTACTTTCTGTCTATGGATGCCAGCATTTAATTCAAAGGAAGATTATGACGAAATTATTACTGGTTGAAGATGACAGAATACTACAAGAATCAATACAAGATTGCTTAAAGCTAGAAGGTTTTGAGGTCTTGGTTTCAAGTTCATTAGAAGAAGCTAGAACTTATCTTGAACATCAACCTGATTTAATCATTCTCGATTGGATGCTTCCTGATGGGCAGGGTATCGAAATTTTGAGAGATCTACAGCGTGAAGAGGATCGAATCCCGACCATTATGCTTACAGCCCGATCAGACTTGATAGATAAAGTTCTTGGTTTAGAAATGGGTGCAGATGATTATATAACAAAGCCATTTGAACTACGTGAACTTGTTGCTCGAATTAGGGTTCAATTAAGAAATAGATCCGATAATTCGTTTTCAACTGAGACTCAGAACAATAATTCTTTATTAAATGTACACGGAATTTCGATGAATTTGGCAAGCATGCAAGTGGAATATGAGAATCAAGCAGTACAGTTAACTAAGATGGAATATTCACTGTTGAAGATGTTTTTAGAAAGCCCAGGACAGGTTTTTAGTAGAGATGAATTATTAGATCAAGTTTGGGGGCTACGATATCCAACAACTCGAACCGTAGATATGCATGTAAGACAACTGAGACAAAAATTTAGTAACGAACTATTTGAAACTGTGCATGGTACTGGTTATCGTTTTCGGGCATTACAATGAATTTAACAGACCTTTATATAGTTATTTTCTTTACATTGGTTCATATTGGCTTTACAGACCCTGTACAAAATCAATTTGCTCGAGGAATCAATTCTAACGTACAAAAAGCTCATGAATCATTCTTGAAGGGTGATCTTAAAATGATGGCTATCAATGTGCGTAATTTATTGAATGCAGACAACGCTAGTATTTATGAACGAAAAAATGTTTTAAGTTTAATTAGTCGGGCGCAAAATCTGATAGGCGACGGTTCGATACCTACGGATTGGAAGATTCCTCGTGGAATAAAAGATTTGGTGTTAAGTATACAAACTATAGTTGATCCAAATGGTACATCTCATCAGTTAATTATGGAGGGTTTAAGTAGCTCTGAAATAGGATTAAAAGGTTTACAAATTATAGATAGGAATAATCGTATTATCTTGAATTCTAAGGATCATGATAGTCAATGGGGACGAATGTTGATTAAGGATAGTGACTGGTCAAAATTTAATGTCAGAACGGAATTAAATTCTACTTTAGATGAAGGATTATATTTTTTTAACATAGAATTAGCGTCAAAATTATTTGAAGGCTGGTTTATATATACGGAAGCAAAAACTAAATCTCGTCGACAATATTCAACACAAGTTGCGAATGCTAACTTATTTCAATTGTCTACTTCAGATATTTTTTCAAAAAGAGTTCTTGAGCACAAAAAGATAATTATTAAGCAGGCTACTAAAGAAACGCAGGAAAATGAGTATAAAGTAATGCGAGATGCTGCTAATCAAAAAATTTTAGTAATGAAACGTAGAGAAGAATTTGTGTCAAAAGATTTTTTGAATATGAAACAGCAAGACCAATCGCCGAATGTCTTAAGAATGAATCACAATACAACTCAGAACTTTGGTGATCTTACGATTCGCAGATTGATTGCAACAGAGGTTTTAATTGATAAGTAGCAACGCGAAGCTCTTTGATGTTTAATGCTTTCCTGAAAGTTATTTTTTTGATTTATTGATCGAGGGACAATCATGTCTGGAATTACAATTAAGCTTACTCGTAGAATTTTAGATGGTCATTTAATGTACGACGTTGAAGGAAATTTAAAGCCTATTCCTTGTGGATCTATGGTTGAGACAAAAATTAAGGATTACTTTAAGGGTAAAACGGGCGAAAGAATTCCCAGAGAAGGTTTCTTTTTCAGAATTATTGATCGTGAAAATCAACCCCAATTACACGCTGCATATTACAGAGAACAGTATGGAGTGGAATCCATCGCTGGTAATATACAATCACCAGGCCGTGAGATAAAATTTATCGATTTACAGCCCACAGATAGACTTTTCTATGCCATAAAAAATGAGGATAAAGGTGGTATTGACGGTTTAGTTGAGGAATATAAAGACATTCAAAAGATCATTACCTCAATCGAGGATGAAGAAGAGATTCTAATGATTCAATTATCAAAATAATTCATAAATCCATTTTTTGATTTGTTCAATTATGTAAGTAGTAGAAGTTTTATTTTTTAGTTCTGACTTTAGTTCTTCATTTTCTTTCTTCAAATCTTCTACGGTCCCAATGAGTAAATCGAGTTTGGTTAGAATTAATTGGTTTTCTAGCTTATGACTATGCTCGATTAGTTGTACTCGGGATTGAAGATGCTCCGCAAGTTGTATTCCTATTTGCATTTTTTGCTGAAGTCTTGATTGACCTTTGAATAGAGCATGAAAAGCATTATTATTATTTGTTTTTGTAGTTTTAACTGCAGTTTTTCGAAGGTGAGAAATGACCTGACCATGACTCCAACCGAGTTTGTGATAACTTAGAATCTGGTATAAATTTTCGGCCAAGCGATTCGGTAGTGGTTCAGTGCTCGAAGGAATTCTACTCAAATTCAGATCAGTACTATACTCATTTACTATTTTGGTAACAGCAATTAAAGACAACTTAGTTTTATTTGCTAAGATTTGCAGATTTGTATTCATATCTGTCTGAGTGTTAACTGCGAGCATTATTTTCTCCAATCATGGCTAGAATATCGACTCAATTTAGATATTTGACTACTTCCAAAAACTTTTGATATAAGCAAATTCTCTTACTTAGCAGCGGTTTTGTTTTGTTTGGGATAAAATGATCTACTATGGCAAAAAAAGATGACCTTTTCGAACTGGCGGCTTTAAGACAGAAGATTGATTTTCTAGATCATAAAATCGTTGAATATCTTCAAGAGCGAATGAATGTAGCTCGAGATGTAGCTCAATATAAAATAAATAAAGATTTACCTCTTACTCATCCAGTCAGAGAACAACAATTACTACAGACTCTTAAGTCACACGTTGACAATCCATCGCTCAAGGGAAAAATTGAAGACTTATACGAATTAATTTTTCAGTGCAGCAAAAAAGAACAGACTACCGTTTTTCTACAACATCTGGATCGTTATAAAGCCCCTCAAAGTATAGGAATTTTAGGTTGTGGTCATTTCGGAAGAATGTTAGCGAATCTTTTTAATAGAGTTTTACCAAGTTCGGATTTACGAGTTTATGATAAAAAAGCTCAATGTTTACCTATAGAAAGTTCTTCACTTGAGGCGGTCGTTAATAGTCAGTGGTTAATACTAGCCGTACCTATCCCTGCTCTAAAATCAGTATTACAACAAATCGCTGATATTACTCCTAAAGAAACACTTGTAATAGATGTTTGCTCAGTCAAAGTATATCCAGTTAAATGGATGAAAGAGACCCTAGGACATCGTTGTCAAATTATAGCAAGTCATCCTATGTTTGGGCCCGAATCTACATTACAGGGTAATCATTATGAAGACCTTAATCTTATGCTACATAATGTTAATTCTACCAAAGATAATTATGAAAATTTTCGAGAATTTTGGAAGTTGATGGGAGTAAACATAGTGGAGATAACACCAGAGGAGCACGATCGTTATGCAGCTTACACTATTAATTACAATCACTTTATAGGAAGATTAGGACAGTTGGTTGGGATTCGACCAACTCCCATAGATACTCGTGGATTCAGAATTATGTATAAAGCTCTCGAATACGTAACTCATGATACTTGGGAACTTTTCTATTCAATGCAGCATTACAATCCATTTTCAGAAGAAATGATAGAGAGAGTATCTGAATGCGTCAGTGAATTAGAGTTAAAACTAGCACAGTATCGGTCTGGAGATAAAACTTGAGAGTTTCAATACAAGGCGAACGTGGTTCGTATCATGATTTAGTTGCAAATCATATTTTTGGTTCTAATTATGAAAGTTTATATAGAGGCAGTTTTACAGAAGTTTTTGAAGATACTTATCGAGGTCGATCAGATTATGGAATTATAGCAATAGAGAATAGCATCGTCGGTTCACTTCATGATAACTATGATCTTCTTTTACAATATGAATTGAGAATACATGGCGAGAGGTATCTGCGAATAAGTCATAATTTATTAGTTAATGAAAATGTTCGTTTGAGAGATATAAAAGAAATAAGGTCCCATCCTATAGCTCTAAGGCAGTGCCGACAGTATCTCGGAAAATATCCATCCTGGAAAATTGTAGAGGGGCCCGATACGGCAGGAAGTTGTATAGATATTGTAGAAAATAATCTTAGAGATGTTGCAGCAATTGCTTCAAAGTCTGCGGCAGAAGTATACGGTATGAAAATTTTGGCTAATGGTATTGAAACGAATAAACAAAATTACACTCGCTTTTTTGTGATTGCGCCATCTGCTCGTTATTCTCAACGCACAAATAAAACGTCCATTGTTTTTACGGCTGCAGATGAGCCAGGGAGCCTTGGTAGAGTGTTTCAACTATTCAGTGAATTAAATGTAAACATATCAAAAATTGAATCTAGGCCAGTATTGGGGAGAGTGTGGCAGTATTATTTTTACCTTGATTTCGAAGCAGGTATTAAAGACGAACGTAGTAAAAAAATCTTAGAGAAGATACACAATCATGTAAACTTTATGAGAATCTTAGGCAGCTACAAGCAGGGTATTTTAATTGATACAAACAAACTGTATTCAAATTTGGCTAGGGTGGCTATATGAAATCAGATATTTTATCTGATACAGTCAAGATTTCTCAAGAAGTTGCTAATCTCCGTAAACAGGGTCAAACTATCTTAGACCTTGGAGTTGGAGAAACTTTAATTCCCTTAGATCAAATCATTCGAAATTCTTTAAATAATAATTCATTAGCTGAGCGTTTTAATTACCCCCCAGTAACTGGACTTACAGATACTATTGAGGCTTTTTGCTACTATATGCAAGAAAGGTTCAAAGTACTAATTAGTGCAGAAAATTGTATCAGTACTTGTGGAGGTAAGCATGCTAGCTATCTAGCTTCCAGAATTACTTTGAATAAAAATGATAAAGCCATGCTTTGTTTACCTTATTGGCCCAGCTTCTCCGCTCACGCGAAAATTTGCCATGCTACACCTGTTTTAGTTAAAAGCGATGATAAATTTAAGATTAGTTTGAATGATTTAGATAATGCTTACGATGAAAGTTGTAAACTACTTTACTTAAATAATGCTGGAAATCCATCGGGAGTACTTTATTCAGAATCAGAATTGCTAAATATTTTAGAATGGGCAAAAAATCACAAAGTCTTAATACTGAGTGACGAAGTCTATCTAGCAATTGATTATGAAAATAAAAAAAGTCCTAGCTTAGCAAGCTTAGACCCTAATCTAGAAAACAGTATAATCATTCAATCTTGTAGTAAAAGTTTTGCAATGACAGGTTTGCGTGTAGGCTTTGTTATTGCAAACAAGCAACGGATAAAACAACTAACGGCCTTGCAAAGTCAAACCATTGGAAACACTTCAACTTTGGCTCAGTTAGTCGCGAAAGATGCCTTATTAAATTATAAAGTTATCGAAAAATCGCTAACTAATAAACTTAAATTACGCAGGAATTTAATGGCTAGTTATTTAATTGAAAATTTTGGATGGAAAGGGATTGTTCCCCTCACAAGTCTTTATTGTTTTTTACCAATAAAACTATTTACTAATTCTATTAGCAGTAGTTTGAATTTAAGTGTTCGTCTACTGAAGGAGGCGAGTGTTTGCGTAGTGCCCGGCAGCGCATTTGGTGAAGATAATTACATAAGATTGAGTTTTGGTGCTCGTACAGAAACTATTCGAAAAGCGATGGAAGAGCTATGTCGTTGGAGAAATATTAATGAATGATTGGATGAGAATTCAGTCGATATTTGCTAAGCGGGTCGAAGTATTACAGAGGAAACTTCCTATCTATCTAGAGCATAGACTATTGTATGACTATCAAAAAGTAAGTTTCTGGATACAGGCTTGCCCGGGTTTTGATGTTAAAATTTATATAACACCAGCACTAATAGGTACCTATGTTGACCAGGACCATTGCGATTTATCTTGTGATTTTGATGCTGGAATTGAATTTACTGTTAGGTTTACATTTAATTATTTTGAAAGTCTACTTACTAAAAAAAGTCGTTTATGTCGTTGGTTTAAGAACGACATCATACAGACACGTAGTATTGATCAATGGGATGGGAAAAATTGGATGAATACACAAGGCAGTTCTCCCAAAAGCTTAGAGAGCTATCACAGGCAATTCACATATAACGATCTAAATATTAATGAAGAAGTGAATGACAATAATTTAAATTTTGCTGAGCTATTAGCATGCGAGCAGAATTAGCTGGAATATTGCGAAATATTAGATCTTAATATGTCTGTGGATAATTATAAATTTCAGGTAGCTTGTTTAATATTAAAACAAACTTTAGTTTTTTTGTCAGATCAAGGATTAGAAGATTGTTTGGAATATTCAAGTTGGGAACAGTTAAGTCCAAATCTATCTGTAAATCCCAAAATTTTCGATAAAATAAAAATTGAGGCTAAAGAAATATACAATGAGCCGAATCGACAACCCGCAGACTTTAATTCATTTTGGAAGATTATTGTTCCCAATCTAACTGCAATTTCTACTAATTCTGAAATAGTAGTCATAAAAAAGCGACTGCAAAATTTTATAGAACTTAAAAAATTATCTATAAAAAATAAACTTACAGGATTCTCTGATTCTCCCCAGTTGAGTCAAACTGAATTACAACAGGAGTTAAAATGGATAAATGACTTGGTTAGTTCGGGAGATAAAGATTGTTTGATTAAGTTATGGCAAAAACTCCAGTTCTGCGATGACAAGCGATTAACAGAGGTTCTGAATTATGAGATTGGTAAATTAAATGATTTGTTAGCCGATGAAATACAAAACTTCAATAATTCCAATACCCAATATTATGATGGAATTGACCTCGGTGGTTTGAGTAAAAACTCCACTACTGATCAATTAAGTGTTATTTCACAACTACTGAACTATGGCGATCAAGCTAGTTTAGCACTTGTTGGACTATTAGTATTGCACCGCGATAAGGCCATAAGGGATATAATAATTGAAGGTTTGTTAGAGTTTGAGCGGGTCGATTTGATTACCTTAATTGAATTGATGGAAGCTCATTCTGATAAACAATATCGAATTGCCGCATTGAAAATTCGACAGCAAGTCATTGGTAAGGAGACCTTATGAAGATTTTTAAATCCACAATAACGGACCGCTTGATGGAAGCTCTCAACAAATTTAATGATCAATCAGACTATATGGAAATAAGATTAGAGGAAACTCGTCGATTGAGCGTGAACTATAATGAAAAGGGAATAAAGCGATTAGGCCATGATGAGAAAATAGGTGGATGTGTAAGAGCTTGCTTTAATGGAGGTTGGGGATTCAGTTCTTTTACGGATTTGTCAAAGATCAATACAAGTGCTGCGGAAGCGATTGAATCTGCAAAAATTTTGGGCCAGAGTAAAACGAATTTAGCAGATGTACCTGCAGTTGATGAACATGTCGCTTTACAATTACTCAACGACCCCCGAAATCGAACTTTAGAAAGTAAACTTAATATTTTGGAATCTTATTTAGAATGCTTTAAGCGGTATCCTTCAGAACTCTTGAAAGCGTGCAGAATTACATATACTGAAGAATTTAAGGGAATGGTTTTTGCTAACTCTCAAGGCAGTTTTGTTAGCCAAGAGAATTTAGCCATGGACCTTACATTAGTAGCTATAGCAATTCAACATGGAAATCCAACAATGATGATGAGAATTCTTAATAGCGCTCGGGATGCAGACTTCCTACTAAATAAAGAAAGTTTAATAAAAGAAGTTTGCGATGAGGCGATTCTTTTTTCAAACGCAAAGCCCATGAGCGCAGGAGACTTTCCAGTTATTTTAGATTCAGTATTAGCTGGAACTCTTGCTCATGAGTCATTTGGCCATACTTCGGAGGCAGACCTTTTTGCCAGTAGTCCTGGAGGTCGTGAAACTTTACGCTTGGGTAGGCAGTTTGGTCGTGAATGTCTAAATATTTATGACACCGGCTTAATGCACAATTATTCTGGCAGTATGAAATATGATGATGAAGGCGTAGCTACTTCTCATACGAAGTTGATCGAAAAAGGTGTTTTAGTCGGTAGATTACATAATCGAGAAACAGCAGCTGAATTTAATGAACCTGTTACCGGAAATGCAAGAGCTGTAGGATACTGGTTTCCGCCTATTGTTAGAATGCGAAATACTTGTATCGCTCCCGGTGAACAAGACTTTGATGATTTGCTTGAAGGGATTAGTGATGGAGTGTACGCAATAGGAATGCATGGAGGTCATGGAGGAGAGAATTTTTCGTTTATACCAGCAGGTGGCTATAGAATTCGTAATGGCAAACTAAGCGAACCTGTAAAAAGCTTCAGTATAAGTGGTAATTTATTTAAAACCTTGAAAGAAATAGATGGGATAACAGGATTAAATGATTTTGGTACATTAGCTGCTAGTGGTGAAAATGGAGGATGTGGAAAATTTGATCAGTGGCCATTACCAGTGGGAATGAGTGCTCCCCGTGTTCGAATACAATCTGTGACTGTTGGAGGTATAGCTTGAATTCTATCTATCAATTATTGGAGATACAAAGTCATACCCAGTCGATTTCTTTTGAAAAAAATCATCTTAAGAATTGTGATCATCAGAATCGTTTCAGCAAAGTTTTAAAGTATCAAGATAATAACCGTTCAGTGAATATCAATGGCGAACAAGAAACCACTTTAGAGGTAATGATAGATAAGGCGAAGTTATTGGTTCCACATGGTCAATCCATCGACTATAAAATCAAACAAGATCTTGAACCGAGACCTTTTTCAACAGCAACGAATTCTTACTTAGATAGTCTAGATTTAAATTCCATGATGAGTATAGGTAAGATTTTTGTAGACAAAGTTACAAGGAACTTCAATGGTTTAGCTTGCGATGTCAAAATTTCAAAATCGATCCAAAAGGTTAATCTTAAAACTTCAGCTGGTAGAGAACATAGTTTTCCTCTTCATGATTTTTCAATATCAACTCTAATAACCGGTTGCGAGGAAGATGATATTTTATTTTTTGCTTCTAGCTTAAATGAACCAATAAAAAGTTTGGATCAAATTAATCAGTTTTGTGATGAACTTAACT
>JAYZAC010000202.1:0-9127 GCA_036339875.1 bacterium
TCTTTTTCAGGGACAAGAGATTGCGGTGTGATTGTCTTATTTTCAATTGTCTGATAGGAAATACACAGTCTGGCATCTATTTTATAGGGTTCATAAAGCGCTGCTGTGGGACAGGCAACTAGGCAGCGCACGCATGTTCCACAATGATTTTGAGAAGGTGAATAATCATCGCATTGTCTATTTAAGAATAAAACACCCAAAAAGAAAAAAGAACCATGACGATGAGGGGTTAAATTTGTACTTTTTCCAATCCATCCCAGTTTGGTATGGCTAGCTAGGAACTTTTCACTTACCGGCCCCGTATCAACATAGAAACGACCTTCAAGGTTAGTTTCGTAGCTTTGTAGATGACTTAAACAACGTTTTAATATTTTTCCTAAAACTTTGTGATAATCCCTTCCTTGTGCATATATCGATATACGATTTTTTTCTGAATTTTTAACATTATCTGCATCGTAGTAGCTAAGACTACAAAGTATTGCAGAAGGAAATTGTGGAAACGCATTTGAAACATCAATACGCTTGTCTGCCGTACGTTTCATCCAATGCATGGTGCCGCTATTCCCTCGATCTAACCACAGTTTCAAGTCATTATTTTGGGGTACTTTTCTTAAATCAAGAAAAGCATGCTCGAGAACTCCATTTGCGTGTAGAAAATTTTTAGCTTCATCGCGAAGGGTTTGGCTCAATGTATTTATCAAGATTTCACTGGCTCCAAAACAAATATAGACTCTTTATATTCATCCCTTATGTGTATATATAGATTACTACTAATGGTACTCATAAAATAGCCCATTGCAATCGAAACAATTATTCCACAAGCGAAGAGCTTATAGTTCAGAGGTAGTACTAATTTTCTTCTTCTGATAATTCCAAAAATAGCTAAAATTAGGATTAAGCCAAATAGTGTTACTAAAGTAGGTGAGAAGTTCCATAGACCGATAGTTACGGGTTCTAACCACCAATTTAAGATTAAAAGAATGAAGCAGTTGATAAACAAAAGAACAGGTTCTAGCAAGTCGACGGATATTTTAGATTGGTAAAAATGTGCCAACCACCAAAATTGAACGAAAAAAATCGGAATATATACCATTAAAACTTGGAATGTTTTTGCATGTGGTATCTGGATAAATAAAGTAAGAATGAGTCCCAATGGAATCAATAAGCTATAAGCAGTTAAGGATTTATTCGGAGGTAAGCTCCATTGAAAACCAAGTAAAACCCACATCCATGCTAATCCGATTTTAGCAATTACTGCTATATCTCCGTTAATGCTATTAGGACTCCATGCAATAGCTTTCAGGATACAAAAATGTAGTGTTAACAGAGATACTAAACCGGCATAATAAAAGACGAATTCTTTTAGGTCAGTATCCGTATGATTTTTGCAATAATTGCCTAATAGCCCGAGGCAAAAAAGTAAACTAAGAATAGGAAGCCATTGAATAAAAATTATGAAAGCAGTTGGGGGTTCACGGAACCACCAATATATTCCTGAAAATAAAATCAGGAAGCAGGCTGAGATGAGAATATTTCTAATACGTTTATTGCGATTGAATATAAATATGAAAAGAAATAAATGACTCAGTAGGCAGGCGCCAATTGTGATGGAAACTTTTGATGGAATAACTAGTAATAAACCGATAAGTAAAGTACTTAGCCACTTTGAGAGTAGTTTGTACGAAGCGTTTGTGTTAAGCCGCCAACACGCACTAGCATGGAGGATTAAGCAAAATTTGATAGCAAACTGCCATTTGGTTAGACTGAAATTTCCATCGGGACTCGACCATTGTTCAGGGCTTATCAACTGCCAATAGACCAAGCCGAGTAGTAAGGGCCAGATTAAGTTGACCAGATTAGAGGCTTGGTGTTTTCTTTTCAGAGAACAAACAAAGATCAGAACCAATAATAAAATTTCTACTTTAGCTAGTTTTAAGAATATGTGAAGTTCCATTTTATGTTTATAACAGATCTAAGCATGCATAAACACGAAGTTTTGGTAAGATATCATATCTAGGAAGTAATTTATGTCATACTCATCATCAATCAATGCTCAGACGCTCAGTAATGGTATCGAGGCTTACTGCCTTCCAAAACAGGAGATCCCTTTAGTTTGCTTACTAATTTACTTTGGTATAGGCTCAGGTTCTGAGCAATCAAACGAAACAGGTATGTGTCATTTTTTAGAGCACATGATGTTTAAGGGTAGTTCAAACTTTCCACAAGGTAGTTTAGATATATTTTCTATGCGACATGGTGGAGAAAATAATGCCTTTACTAGTCGTGATAGTACTTGTTATTACCACGTCTTACCATCTGAAAGCTGGTGGAAAGTGCTGGGTTTAGAAAAAGATCGGTTAAATTGTTTAAGTTTAGAGTCAAAAGAATTTGAGTCCGAAAAGCAAGTAGTTTTGGAAGAATTATATATGTATCAAGATGATCCATTTGAAGCTTTGTACGATGCACATTATCTATCTGCTTTTGAGTCAAGTCATCCTTATCATCATCCAATTCTTGGATTTGAAACAGTCTTACAAGCAATGACGGTTGATAGTATGAGGAAGTTTTATGAGAATAGGTATCAAGCTGGCAATATGAAATTTTTGGTTTTAGGTAAAGTTGAGCCTGATCAGGTCTTTGAGCAATTAGAGCAAAGCTTCGGAAGTTTTAGATCAGAGCCAAAATTCAAATATTCACAGACCTCGAGCCAGATTAAGCCATCCAATACTCTGATTGAAATACCTCAAGATGTAAATCAGACAAGATTGAGATTAAGTTTACCGAGCAATCGCTCAAGTGACCCAACTGAAGAGCCCGTAGCGGCATTACTTGAAGAATTGATTGCTGGAGGCAGAAGTTGCCCTCTAATGCATAGCTTGCGTGATGAACTAGGATTGGTTACTTCTTTGCAAGCCTTCAATGACGATCAAGTACTTGATGGTCGCTTTTTTATAGATTTAGAATTGAGTGAGAGAGTTCAGCCTGAGCAGGTACTTCCTTTTGTTTTTGAGGAGTTAGCACGGATACGTGAAGGCGAAATCAGTTCCGAAGAACTTGATGCGGCTAAACGACGCTCAAATCTTTGCTTTTATCAAGATCAAGAGAGATTAGAAGATCGGGCATACTGTCTGAGTCAGCATCTTTTAGAGGCAGATTTTGAAAGTTATTTTGAGTTTGGAAACAGGGTCAATGCTGTTCAAGCGGATCAGATAAGCTCTTTCGCTAAGAAATACTTCGATGCAGCAAATATGATTATTGGAGTATCATACGATCAATCAGGCAATGCTCCTAAGTTGATGGAGGCAAATTTTTGAGTAATGCTTCATGGATTATAAGCCCACAAGAGTTTTTAGTTGGTAAGGGTACAAAACTACATTATATCTGTCGTCCTTGGACTTCAATGCTCACTTTAAGAATTGTATTCTCCGAGGATATCTATTCAGAGACAGCTGATAATAATGGCATTTCATATTTATCATCTAGAATGTTACTTGAGGGTAGTGAGCGTTGGACTTCTAAGCAGCTTAATATGTACATGGAGAAATATGCTATCGAGGCAGTGGCATTGTCCGGAGGTATTCAGTTTACATGTCTAGAGAGCTCTTGGACAAAACTACAAATTGTCTTAGAGGAAATTCTTAAGAGACCTAGGTTAGAAAAAAGTAGATTCTCAAAGGTTAAACGCCAAATCGAGCAGGAGTTAAAATCTACTTTTGATGATTCCGATCAATTGGCTCATTTTCATTTACGCCAAGCAGTTTTTGACAAGTCTCCAGGCAATTTATTGTCAACCGGTTCGCCCGAATCTATTGCTTCAATCCAAGATGAACAAGTCCGTAATTACTGGCATCGTAATTTGAATGCTGGAGGATTAAGGATGTTTATGGTGGCAGCTATGGACGACAGTTCAATAGTGAAGAGTTTTGACAATATTCTACCTAATGGTACATCAGATACTAATTTCATAAACGAATTGCCCTTTATTGAGCCTAGGAAACAAATTCAACAAAAATTCGTACTAAAAGATAGGAAGAAGACCAGTATTGCTATGGGGCATATTGGCGTTAGGCGATGGTCGGAAGATTATGCCTGTTTACGATTGATAGATCAGGTTTTGGGAGCCAGTTCTGGTTTTACCAGTCGATTAGCTTCGAAACTGCGAGAAGAGCTTGGTTTATGTTATTACATATACGGTGATGTTTGTTCATCGGCTGGTCGTATTCCTGGAATTTTTCAAATAATGATGGGTACTTCTCCAGAGAATGTGGAGGAGGCAATTGGACAGATAAAAGTGACGATTGACGAATTATTGAGTGAGGGTCCTGAGTTAATGGAGCTTGAGGATGCTCGAAGTTACTTGTTGGGTAGTATGGCTTTTTCATTCGAGACCAATAACTCTTTAGTTCAGCTTATGACTGAAAAAGAAGTGTACAATTTACAAGAGGATTTTTTAGTTCAAGATCGTAAAAGATTAAATGAAATTACTTCTCAGGAGTTTCATCGTGTGGCTCAAAAAAATTTGAATTTATCGAAGCTACATAATGTTGTTGTTGGTGCTAGAAGTCCAAATTGTTGGGCTTGAGAAGATAGATAGGTGGGCGATATGATAGTTAACAAGCAAATTCTTACAGGAATTACAGTGGCCACAGTCATTTTTGCGGCTGGTGTTATTCACTCAGATTTTTTCACAGGACTCGAGAAAGAGTCTAATTTTCTCACGGCTAGTATCGCAGAGCGCGAAAAAGATGCTGAAGATCTCAGAGTAGTTTTTAGTGTTCAAGAGGCCTATGGATTAAGACAGGTTGTTAATCAAGTACGAACTATTCTTGATGCTTCAGGCGATAGCTCCGAAAATAATCACGAAGCAGTTAAACTAGCCCTCATAGGGTCCAATTTGCAGTCGGATTTGATTCGTATGGAGAAGCAATGGCGTAAGCGAGAAGGTGCTTGGATTGTTGTAAAGTTATTAGAAAGTATTCGTATCAAGTCTCAACTTTTTCTGCAAAATGCATATCTTTTAGAGCGTCTTAAAAAAGATCAGACTGATTTGCGTAATAAGACTCTAGAGCGAATGGATAAGCTAATTCAAGGCGTTGGACTTAGTAACAATACACTTGAAGAAAAAGTGGATGAGGGCACTTCTTCAGATTAACGTAAAACTAAAATTAAAGCATCCAACTTCAAATCTCCGAAATTACTAGCTGTACCAACCGGTCCGGAATGAATGAGAGTCATGTAGATGGTTTCTGTATCCGCAATTGGTGCTGTAGGTACGGAGTAATCAGCTAAATGATCTATACGTAATGTTCCAATGAGCCGTCGAGTTGGTTGTATTGGAGTTGAGAAAGTATTGTCTCGGAAGTTAATTTCAGTTTGAATTCCGTCAAACCCAGTATCAATATTTGAAGGTGGTTCCAGGCCCGGAGCTAAGTTTCGACTTATTTCTTTATCATCTAGTAGAATTTTATATTGCCCCCCGAGATTATCATCAGCAGTTTGTAAATATACATCCGCTGTAATAGCACCACCTACTGCTTGTCCGATTAAAGCTTGAACGTCAACGCGCCACATTAAATCAATTCTTTCTCCGTTTATGATATTACTTGTAGCTGAGGCTTGTGGCTGTAGTAATAGCACTCCATTACCACTAAAAGGGCTGTGATAACCTTGTCTCTGAAATGCCCAATGAGGCGGCCAGTATTGTGGTGCATTGTTTGCTGGAGGAGTACGGTTAACTCCTGTTAAAAATGAATCTATTTTTACCGCATTCTCACCCTCAAGTACAATAATTCCATTAGAAGGCCCCGGACTTGCAGCAGTTGCCGCAGATAGTGAGCTTTCAAGACCATTAGCATTTGCAGAAACTTTATAATAGTAAGTTTTACCTAGGGCCAGAGCTGAAGATGTGTCTGTAAATTGAACTATATCTGGATCTGGATTCTCATCAATCACGTTATGAGCAATTGAAACGAATCCGCTGTCAGGGTTTTCAGATCTATAAACATTATATCCATCAAGTCTTTGGCTGATAAGCTCTCGCCAAAGAACAATTATGGAGCCAAACCCTTGTCCTGAGGTAGCATTTAAACTTTTTACTGTTGGTGGAGGTACTTGACCGCTAGCGGATGCGATATCAGAGGGAGACGAGATATTACCAAAATTATCACCAACTTTTACATAATAGTAATCTAATTCACTTCCATGAGGATCAAAGAATTCTTGGATATTACCGGTTCCTATATTCTCCAAAACGCCAACTAAATCATATTTTCCATACAAGTCATGAGACTTAAAAATTAAATAGGAGCCTGAAATAAGGTCATCATTATCAGACAAAATAGAACCATCAGTATTTGCCACAGGTCTCGTAAACTGGATGAGTACACCATCTTTTCCTTGTAAAGTTGCCTTTTGTGCTTGAACTGAGAACGGAGCATTTGGATTTGAACCTGGTGGCTTTGGTACTGTGGAATCAGTATCCTGTGGTCTAACTGCCCGACTCTGTGTACGTCTTCCCTCTAAAAGCCCTCCAGTAATGGTTTTACCAGTAACATCTTCCAATTCATTTACTGCTGGAGCAACTTGATAAACGTAGCTTTCAGTAATTGATAGTCCACCATCAATAAAGCCATTAATTTCAGCGGGAGTGACGCCAATTAGCTCAAAGCCACCTGCATTACCCGAAACGGCACGATATACATAATATCCAAAGATTTGATCGTGATCTAATCTATTCCAAGTTAAATAGACTTCACTTTTTCCAGCATAGGCAGCAACATTTTCCACAGCCAAATCAATCGTTTCATTTGGTAGTACACCGGGAGCAGCTGATACAGCCGCAGCTAAACTTAAGGGAGTTTCGCGTCCAGCTCTATCCAATGCTGTAACTTTGTAGAAGTATGTTACGTTGTTGGCAAGTCCATCTGGTATACCATCGCCATCACCATCGTTACCCTCATCTTGAAAATAAGGAGCGCTGGTTTGACCCGTAGAGCCAACAAGAGCAAAACCCCCCTGAAGAGCACTAGAACGATAAATATTGTATGCGATTACTTCAGGATTTGAATCTCGGTCCCAGGCGACGCGAATTCTACGATGAGCTGGAAAAGCGACCACATTATTCACAACATCTGGATTGCGTACATCTAAAATGCTATCGATAGAATCTACACCGCCACCGCAACCGGCGAATAACACCAATATGATTAATGCGAATCCGCCAAGCCATATTTTAGCCATTAGCGACTCCTTTAATTGCGTCTTTCATCGCTTAAATTCTTTAAAAAAATAGTTTAATTTGTCCTGAGAATAGAATTCCTCAGCATTTTCTTCGGAATATTCGATATTTTTGCTAATGCTTTTGATCGTAATCTATATGCAAAAGTTAGTTTCTTCTGGAGGTTTAAACCATATGAGTTTCTTGACGTAACTAAACTTAATGACTAAACTACGGGGCCATTGCCGAGGTGGTGAAACTGGTAGACACGCCAGACTCAAAATCTGGTGGGGGCAACCCCGTGTCGGTTCGAGTCCGACCCTCGGTACTTTATTTCTTATGGAGGCTCTTAGATGAAAAAGGTGACCTTTACATTGATTCTACTACTGCCTTTCATTCAAGGTTGTGGATTGTCTGGCGCTTATATCTTTTTTGGAGATAAAGCTTGGAATAATTACAAAGAATCGGTCAAAAATTCTCAATTTGATGAAGCTCAAAAATATGTCAAAGCGGCCTTCAGTAACTACAAAGATTCTCTGACTTATGACGAAAAGCGTTATCCCTCAGTATATCTCAAACTTGCTGAGACTAGTTATATTATTAGAAAGAATCCCTCTGAGTCGTTAGGCTGGATTAATAGAGGCTTAAAAAACGTGCCAGATAATTATCATCTAATGGCTGGTTTGGGTAAATATATCTTCGTTAAAGCGAAACTCGCAAAGCAAGATGGAAAATATGAGGAATTAATAAATGAGGCAAAGGAGCACTATAGAGCGGCGCTTATTTCCGATCCTCTTGATCCGGATTTTAATTCAGGTTTAATGAAGGTTTTCTTCGATGAAATAGAGAAAAATAAATTTGAGGCTAAAGAATCTAAAAATAAGTTCTTGATTACTCAAGTAGAAGAATTATTTGAAAATTTAATTGATGTTAATGTTACTTCAATTGAGGAGGCTAGAGGTGTTTTAGCTTTCCTTACTGGCGATTATAAAACTGCTATTGAGAAGCTTTCTTTAGTTTTACAGGAAGAATATGTTAGATATGAGGATTCACGAAGCCGTTACTACCTTGCGCGCTCTTATGTTGAATCGAAGCGTTACAGTGATGCTATTGATGTTGCAACTAATGTACTAAATATTAATGATGATGATTTTCAAATCCGTGGCGAGAGGGTGATCGCCTATTATTTGATAGGTGATAAATCGGCTGGTGCATTAGACTTAGAGTGGATGGAGAAAAAAGCTCCTAAGTATCACGAGTTTTTCTACCGTTTAGGACGCTTATTCTACAAGCAGAATTTGTCTAAAAAAGCTCAGTTATATTTACTTAAAGCGTTTCGTTTAGATGGTGAAAATGGCAACTATGCTTATGCTTTGGGTGAGAACTATTTATTGGAGGGTAACACGAGAGCCGCGCGAAAATTTTTCGACAGAGCGGTGTCAGCTGCTCCCGTAGGTTCAGCATTAGAAAAACGCTCTCAGCAGAGATTAACTGAAATAGGTGGTTGAACGTAAGGTTTTAATTAAGACTGCTTTTCGAACTATTTTATAAGGTTGATTGAAGTACCTGGACGTAGTCACTTGTGCCTTGGAGAACTTTTCGAATACCCGATTCTTTCAGTAGTCGTAATCCACATTTTTTTCGAGCTAGTCTGAACAGTTCAAATTCCGTTGCATCCTTTCCTATTAATTCGCGTAACTCATCATTGGGGATCAAAATTTCATGAATACCTGCCCGACCTTTATATCCTGTAAAACCACATTTATCGCAACCTACAGCTTTATATAACTTGACGGGTTTCGATGATTTGACCCCCATTTGTGCCAGTTCTTCAGGTTCGGCCATATACTCTTCTTTACAAGAGCATAATCTTCGGATTAAGCGTTGGGCAATAACGCAGGCAAGAGTTGC
>JAYZAC010000203.1:0-8489 GCA_036339875.1 bacterium
CAGTCTTTCTTAGCTTTGTTGCCGCCACACTTGCCACAGCACTCATCTTCGTCTGCACTACAATTACATCCATTTGCACAAGTAGTCTTAGCTTTGTCGCCGCCACACTTGCCACAGCAATCGTCTTCGTCTGCACTACAATTACATCCGTTTGCACAAGTAGTCTTAGATTCTCCGCCGCATTCTCCACAGCAGGAATTGGCAGCATCACTTCCACCGCACTCCTCACAACAGTCTTCGTCTGCAATATGATCGTGATGGTGATGCGCATGCTCTGCAGCTTCCAACAATCTCTTGCCGATAGCGGAAGGATTGTATACATAACCCATTTCTTCAGCCAACTGCTTGCGTAGGTTTTCCATACGCTTCATACCTGGAGTAATGTGTGCTATGTCAACGTTTCCATGAGAGTGCCCATGACTACTGCTGCCGCAACCACCACATGAACTTTTTGCTTTCTTTTTAGCGGCCTTTGTATGACCACATGAACTTTTGGCCGCCTTTGTATGACCACATGAACTTTTAGCCTTCTTTTTTGAAGCCTTGGTATGACCACAGCTCGAAGCTTTTTCAGCCTTCTTAGCATTGGCTCCATCATTGGCACATCCTGATGCAAACGCGCCAGTTGTCAAACAAACAAAACTTAAACAGGCTACAATCAAAGCCTTAAAACACCCCATAGTAATCCTCCCAAGACCACATGATTTGAAAATTAATTTAACTTTATATCTATGAAAACACGATTTAGTAAATTATTAACTAGATGACCATATAAGAAAAAAAGCTTTTTGGCTAGAAAAAGTCTGACTTTAGGACAAAAAATAATGATTTATTATTTTTCAGATTGGCACTTGTGTGTCGAATTTATGAGTTAAAAATGATCGATAATTCAGTTCTTAAAGTCTGTTCTACGTACTTTAGGCGACTTCCATACCAGCTGTAATGCTCTCCATCTACTAATATCACCGGACGTTGCGTTTTACTAGTGAGTTCAAGACAATCCGAATCTTTGAATGGATATGGCTCTGAGCTCAACAAGAGTACATCCCAATCTCTTTCAAAGAGGTCGTCTGCTTCGAGAATAGGGTATCTTATATCATCGATACAGGAGACTAAGTTGAGAGACTTGAGCATACTATAGATATAGGTGTCAGTACCGATGGTCATCCATGGTTTTTTCCAGATTAGATAAAGTACTTTGATTGGTTTACTAGAAAACTTCTGACCCACTTCAATTAAATTTTTCATAATTTGATGTAGTTCACTTATTAATTCATTCGCCTTAGTTGAAACATCTAAATCTTCTGCAATTAGTTCAATCGTCGATAAGCTATCTTCAAAAGATCCTACATCTGTAATTCTCATCCGACATTTTGGTAGCGCACTTTTGAGGTAATTAATATCTTCGAGACGGTTTTCCTCACGATTACAAAGTAAGTAAGTGGGCTGAAGGTCTATAATTTTAGTTAGGTTCGGATTCTTTGTTCCAGATACTCGCGATACGCTTAAATTGTCAGGATGTATACAATATTTAGTCACTCCAACAATTTGAGACCTTAAACCAAGATCAACTAATAATTCCGTCAAAGATGGAACCAAACAGACAATACGTTCGTTTTTCATATTTATAAGTATAATGTTCAACGAGGCAAAATGTTTGAAAGAATTTTCAGTATTGATTATCGAAGTCTTGCGGCTTTTCGTATTGGACTTTCCCTCCTCCTAATCTTTGACTTATTCAATCGCAGCCACGACCTTGTTGCGCATTACACTGACTTTGGAGTTTTACCTCGCGATATTTACATACAGAAATTTCAACCCGCATGGCATTGGTCAATTCATTTAATGGGTGGAAATGAAGCTGCCATTTCATTTCTGTTCGTAATTCATGCAATTTTAGCGATTGCGCTTCTCTTCGGTATCAAAACAAGAATCGTACATTTTTTATGCTGGTTACTTTTGATATCTCTCCAATCAAGGAATCCAATGGTTCTGCAAGGCGGTGACGTTCTATTAAGAGTTTTGTTCTTTTGGGGCTTATTTTTACCTCTCGGAGCGCGATGGTCTGTTGACTCCGCAATGTCACCAAATAAAGCTTTAGGCTCAATATTCAATCTGGCAAGTATGACACTCTTACTTCAAGTGAGTCTTGTCTATGTTTTTACGGTCCTTCTTAAAAATGATCCTGCTTGGTGGCAAGGTCAAGCCGTTTATATGGCATTAGCTATTGATCAATTTACGACTCCATTTGGTAATTGGCTACTTCAACAAAAAAACTTGTTACCTTTGTTAACTTATTCAACAATTGCCTGGGAATTTATAGGCGCTATTATCGTTTTCAGTCCATGGAAAACAGCTCGCTTGCGAATGTTGGCAATACTAGGTTTTGGCTTAATGCACCTTGGTCTTGGACTTTGTATGGAATTGGGTTTGTTTCCATGGATTAGTCTTTGCTCATGGCTAGTATTTATACCTACCTTATGCTGGGACCAGTTGGGCGTTTTACTAAGACGAGGTGACTGGAAAAAAATCGAAATTTTCTATGATGGTGAATGTGGTTTTTGTAAAAAATCCGTACTTATTTTATGCGAATTTATTGGTTTTGAGCGACAACAAATAAAACCAGCACAAAGTGATAAAGACATCTTTGAGACAATGCAGTTCGTAAACTCTTGGGTGGTAAGAGACGAAGACGGCTCCATATATACCGAGTTCGCAGCTGGTTTGGTCTTGAGTAAAACTTGGTGGATTCTTGACCCACTTAGTTTTATTTTACGTCAAGCGCCCATTTTTTTGATAAGTAACTGGGCCTATAGATTCGTTGCAAACAGACGAATTAAATTTGGCGTTTTAACCCGAGGTTTAGAGTTCAAACCCATTCAATTAGAAACCCATTGGTTTTCACAGGGAGTCGCTTTATTTTTCTTTATATATGCACTTGCGTGGAACATTCGTACTCTCGATTTTAATTATTATGTCAAATATTTTCCAAGACATTACAACTGGTTAGGGCAGATTGTACGAATCGATCAGTACTGGAATATGTTCGCTCCTTATCCTTTAAGAGATGATGGATGGTATGTAATTGATGGCAAATTAATTGATGGACAAAGCTTCGATGTTTTCAATTCAAAGAAATCGGTAAGTTTCGATAAACCTAATTTGGTTTCAAAGATTTATCCAGGACAACGCTGGCGTAAATATATGATGAATTTATGGTTCAAAAAGAATTCAAAGCATCGACTTTACTACGGTAAATATCTATGTAAGAGTTTTACTAGAAAATACCCAGATTTACCGACTTTACAAAGCTTCAAACTATATTTTGTCAAAGAATATACTGGTCAAAATTATCAATTTGGACCTCCTGAAAATATATTACTCTGGGATCATAAATGCTTTCCTTAAAACAAACATCATTTACGTCAGATTTTATAAAAGATTTGAAAGATAGAAGCATTGATTTCAAGATTTACCATCACAAAGTTAATACGTTTAGTTGTGAGCAAAGTGCCATCGAACGTTCAGTAATGCTTAACCAAACCTTAAAGTGTATGCTAGGCAAATCACCAGAAATCCCATTGATACTTTTAATGTTGAGAGGTGACCACAAATTGAAAATAAAAAAAGTAAGGAGTTTACTTAATACTAGGGTAACTCTACTTGATGACCATGAAATTATAAGTTTAGGACTTATAAAGGGTGCGATATCACCATTCGTTATAAATAAATCGTACACAGCAATCATAGATGATGCCGTACTTGAAATAGAATGGATGACTTTTTCGGCAGGTAAATTAAATCTGGGTTTAGGAATGCCTTCTTGTAATTTGGTGGAGCTTCTTAAAAATCCGAAAGTTGCTCAAATTCGATCAACTTCGCGTAATTAAAGAGTGGTATTTCTGGAGAGATTACTATCAATTTGAGAAAATTAAAATATGACTAAGAATAAAATACCTATGAGGCTAATCATATTATTGACATTGTCCTTTCAGTGTTTTGCAGACATGCTAGACACAGACTTTGATAAATACGAAAAATATCGTCAGTTTTTATTGGAAAGGCATAGTGCCTATTGTCAACTTGAAATCAATCAAGCTATCAAACAGCTTAGGGTTCAACACCGTTATAATCACATAAAAAAAGGTCAACGGAGTCAGTGGAATCCAAATGACTCTGGAGTTGATAGTCAAATTTCCAACATGCCCACATTACACTTGATCACGGAGCTAATGGCCCTAAACTACCTCCCTGAGTATTTCTATTATTCGTATGATCTAGACCCAATGGTATGGCAAACAAATTTTCTCGAGTCTCAAAAATACGGGACCCTTAATTACAATGCCTATCATTTTCGCCGAACCGTTCCTCGGCGATATCTGAGATCAGCAGTAAAAGATCCACATCCAGTAATTCGATACCAGAATCTACGATATTTGACTAGTTTACCCGGAAGAAGAATTGCAATGAGGGAAATAATGTTAGGTCTGTTGAAGGAGCGTGACCCTCAGCTCATTCCTGTCTATGTTGAATTTCTAAAAAGTCGAAACTATTTTCAAAGTCCGCCACCTCAAGCACCTGCAGACTTTAAAAAACGGCTTAAGAATTTATGGGAAGCTGCGCAGACTGCAACTGGTCGTACTAGTGCTCTTTATCTATTAACTGCATTCAGTGATTTCAAATTACAATTTGTGGGGCCAGTATTTTTAGAAACAGTAGATCGAGATTTCCCCGAGAAGTATTTAATCGAGCTAATAAAACGGCACCCACAGTTACTGAAAATCACACCCGCTCGACTCGAATCAAGAGACAGATTAGCGACTTATTTAGAATTAGCAGCCCATTTTAAATCGAGCCCTGTGGCAGCAAAAAGACTCGAACATGCTCTTAAAAATTACAAGCGCCAGCCCTATAATTCGATTCACAGTTCACTTTTGAGAGCTATGGCAACATGGACGGGCAAAAAGAAAGTATCCTTACAAAAATACCTGGAGGATTGGAAATCTAGTCCCTAGTCATCACTGGTGTTTTGACTCATGTTTACAGCTACCTCAGCGGCTAATTTACAATTATTGAAAACAAGGTGTCGGTTAGCAATTAGAGACTTACCTTCGCTGCGCTGTTCGATCGTAGATAATAAAAAGGGAGTCACCGCTTTTCCTCTAATGTCCCGTTGCTCAGCTTCATCAATAGCCTGGTCTATAAATTCATTGATAGCATCCTGAGACATTGCAAATTGTTCCGGAATAGGATTAGCAATTACAATACCGCCCTGCATACCTAATTCATACTTAGCATTAATCGTATCGGCAACCTCACTTGGTGTGTCGAAACTATATTCAAGGCGAAATCCACTTTTTCTGGTGTAAAACGCAGGAAACTCTGTGGTTTGATAACCCAGAACAGGGACTCCCTGAGTTTCTAAACTCTCCAACGTTAAACCAATGTCCAAAATTGACTTGCAACCACTACAAACAACTACCACGTCGGTTTTTGCAAGTTCCATAATATCAGCAGAAACATCCATGGTTTTCTGAGCACCACGATGGACTCCACCAATACCGCCCGTAGCAAATATTTTGATCCCAGCAAGAGAAGCTAGAATCATTGTGGCAGCAACCGTGGTTGCTCCATTTAATTTTTTAGCCATTGCAAAGGGAATATCCCTACGGCTAACTTTGGCGACCGATTCAGACTTGGCTAAGAGCTGTACCTGATCATTACTTAATCCGACCGTGGGAGTTCCTTGAATTATACCTATAATCGCCGGTACTGCACCGACTTCGCGAACTATTTGCATGCACTCTAGTGCAGTCTCTAGGTTCTGTGGATATGGCATTCCATGGGCAATAATGGTAGATTCCAACGCGACAACAGGACGCCCGTTGACGATTGCAGCTGCAACCTCATCAGACACCTGGAACCAGCGCTTACTATTCGAGGACATATAGAACTCCTGATTAAACAACAAAGAAGGCCGCATTATAGCTGGTTTTGAAAAGGTTTCAATACAATGAGACAAAATTACAAAGAAACTTTCTAATATCTTCCAAAGGACTAATCCATGAAACTTAAAAATAAGGTAGCAGTAATAACTGGTTCGGCTGGCGGTATTGGCTTAGCTACAGCTAAAAAATTTGCAACAGAAGGTGCTAAAATCGTACTTTGGGATATTGATTCAGAAAAACTAGAAAAGGCTGCTCAAGAGATTTCAGAACTGGCGACAACAAAATTCAATATCATAAATGTATGTGATTTTGAACAAGTACAATTAAAACTCCAAGAAATTAAAAATGAATTAGGTTCTATCGATATTATGGTAGCTAACGCAGGCATTACGCGAGACGCGATGCTCCATAAAATGAATAGCGAGCAATGGAATCAAGTGATTGATGTAAATCTCAAGGGAGTTTTTCATTGCGGCAAAGCTGCGGCAGAAATAATGCGAGAACAGGGGAGTGGGGTCATTCTCTCTACTAGCTCGGTTGTCGGACTCGATGGCAATATTGGTCAAACAAATTACGCAGCTGCAAAGGCTGGTGTCATCGCCATGACTAAAACTTGGGCAAAAGAATTAGGAAGTAAGGGAATCAGAGTGAACGCAGTTGCACCTGGATTTACTGCAACTGAAATGATTAACACAATTCCACCTAAGGTAATTGATTTAGTGATTCAGAAAACACCACTAGCAAGAATTGGCAAGCCTGAGGAAATTGCGTCTGTCTATTGCTTTTTAGCATCGGACGATGCCTCATTCATAACCGGTCAGGTGCTTTGCGTAGATGGAGGAATGACGCTCACCTAATTCTCAATCCTCATCGTCAATTACTTGATCAGCAGCCTGTAAGTGCCGATATGCAAGCTCCTCAACCTCTCTCTGCTTATCCAGCTCAAGCATCTTCTGTTTATGACGAAGGTCCAAAAGATACTTTGCCCCGAAAATACCAGCTCCCACATAAAGTAGAGGCGCTAAGGCTCCTATTGCAGGTCCAAGTAAAAACACCACTGGTACTGAAAAAATTGCGACTATTAAAACAATTGCGACTAAGGGAGGCATAACGACATTATAGGCTTTTACTGTATATTTAGAAAGTCAATAAATAATTGAACAATGCAAATATGTCTTTTTTCAATCTTATGATTAACCTACGTACTATTTTATTGCTTTCAGCATACTTTTTTTTAACCAGTATTCTGTATGCAGATTATCAGATTGAAGTACTAGGTCAATATATAGTAACCAACGATATACCCTTAATTGATGGTATTAAAATCAGTCCAGAGAAGGAGCTACCACTTAAACTAAAAAAAGATCGTCTTTGTATTTTATTAAAAGAATTTCAAGACCAGAAAATTAATATTAATCAAAAGCCTCCGAAGGGTTTAATTGGTATCGAACTAGAACTCTATTTTGATTCGGCTCCACCAAAAGAATTAATTGAAGTCTTTTACTCTAGCGCTGGCTTTAAGGCGAGTGATAGCAGAATCACAAGTCAGCTTACAGATATAAAAAGTAATCAATGGGTCACAGTCAGATTCTGGTTACCAAATTTTCGGTGGAGTCAAAAATCATCAACTAATGCAGATATAAGATTTGATAGGTCTTTGTCTTTATCAAAACTTTACAAAGATTCAAGATTAACTTTGACTGAATTAGACGAATGCTATTTGTCGCAGTTTAAAGTAATACAATACCGTCCCTCACCACTCAAAGATACCCTAGAAGAAGCTTATCGTATCAAGCCATCAATGCTCGAAAATGCCATGTTAAAAAAATTGGCTATACCCTTCATTTTAATTGTATCTATATTCCTAATTATTGGTTTCCGCTCTAGGCTCTTAATAAAGTTTTTAGTGGGCTTAACCTTCCCTTTTCTTCTTTTAGTTGGATTTTTTAATTTCCAAGATATTCCAATTTTCAAAAATATCGAAAATTCAGAGATACAAAGAGTAAAGGAGCAATTAAAAGGTGTTTTTCGCTCAATTCAAACTTCAAGACAACTAGCTGATAATTTTTTTCATAGCAACTTAGAGAAATATAAAGAAACAGTTAATCAAGCCCTTCAGAAAGACTTGGAGCAAAGTAATAATAAATTCACTGATTTTCAGGAGGCTTTTCGCACTCTAGCTACAAAAATTGGAGGAGAACTAGCAGTACATGGCCCTAATGGATACGAATTTACAACTAACCCTAATATGCACAATATCGAAAGAAGAAAGCAGTTTATAGAGCTTATGTTTCGACCTTATGTTGAAATTCTTCTCAATGAAGCTAAAAGGACCTCTAAAACTGAAGCTTTCGAAAACCAAAGACGAATGAATGAGTTCAACAAAGTTCAAAGAGAGCTAGAGAAATCTTTCTCTACTGATCTTCGTATACGTGACTTTTTCTATCGTCCTGGCAAATTATCTGAGTCAATTATAGTAGATTTTGATATATCCGAGATGTTTCAACTTGGACTAAAAAATCGTATATTTTGGTCATGGTA